>DATGQR010000456.1:0-13461 GCA_035304105.1 Thermomicrobiales bacterium
CCGACAGCCCGTTGAGCGCCGCCTCCTAACCTCGGAACTGGCTCAGGCGAGCCGCATGTGCCGACAGAAAGGGAGGCTCACATGTCGTTTCTCATCGATGCCACCGCCACCCTGCCCATCGCCGCCCTCACCCGTGACGGCGGCCCCTGGGAAGGCGAGTGGTGGTGGGTTTGGAGGCTCACCATGTTCCTCATCCTGATCGCCATCGTCGTGCTGACCATCTGGCTGACGCGCCGGTGGTCGTACCGGCCGGAGCTGTCCGGCGTGGAGCGCGCCCGCGCCATCCTCGCCGAGCGCTACGCCCGTGGCGAGATCGACGGCGACGAGTACCGCGAGCGCCTGTCTCAGCTCGACTAGCGCGACGCGTCACGACGCTTCAACGACGAAGGGAAACCAGCTGCGATGACTGCACAACTGCTGACGCAGACCGAAACCACCAACCGCCGCGCCGCCGTCAAGGACCTGATCATCTCGGCCAATGACGTGGTCAAGACCTACCGCACCGGCGCGGTCACGGTGAACGCGCTGCGCGGGGTCGACCTCGACGTGGCGCGCGGCGAGATGATCGCGATCATGGGGCCGTCCGGCTGCGGCAAGACGACCCTGCTCAACTCGCTGGCCGGGCTGGACACGATCGACAGCGGCCGGGTCCTGATTGACGGTCAGGACCTGGCCGGTCTGAGCGATGCCGAGCGCACACGCTACCGCGCCCAGCGCATGGGCTTCGTGTTCCAGTTCTACAACCTGCTGCCGGTGCTCTCGGCGGTGGAGAACGTCGAACTGCCACTGGTCGTCAGCAAGACACTGCCGAAGGAAGCGCGCGAGCGCGCCCACGCGATGCTGGAGCGCGTCGGCCTGGGCCGGTGGGCCGACCACCGGCCGGCCGAGCTCTCCGGCGGCCAGCGCCAGCGCGTCACGATCGCCCGCGCGCTGGTCAACGACCCGGCCATCGTCTGGGCCGACGAGCCAACCGGCGACCTCGACTCCGAGACCGCCGACGAGATCATGGACCTGATGATCGAGCTCAACCGGACTCACCGGCAGACCTTCGTAATCGTCACGCACGACCGGCGCATCGGCGAGATGACCGACCGCATCGTCCGCATGAAGGACGGCCAGATCGTGACCAGCGACGACCGGCCGGCGGCGCGCGAAGCCTCGAAAGCAGCCGCGGCCGAATAGACGAGACCGGGACCAGCCTGCAAGGGAGCAGCTGCGATGAGTGACATCTTTGGACTCTCGATGACGACGATCCTCATGGTGGTCGTGAGCATCATGGCCGCCTGCCTGGCGACGACGGCGGTCATCGGGCTGCGCAACCGGGTCATCTTCAAGATGGCCCTGCGCAACATCCCGCGCCGGCGCGCCCAGACCATCCTGATCATGGTCGGGTTGATGCTCTCCACCCTGATCATCGCCGCCGCGCTGACGACCGGCGACACGCTCGACCACTCGATCACTGCCTCGACCTACGACAGCCTCGGCGAGGTCGACGAGACGCTGGCCTACGTCGGAGAGACCGACAGCGAAGGCGTCGTCTCGGTCAACAACGTCCCGATTGACGCGGCGCTGGCCGACCGACTCGAAGCCGAGCTGGCGGACAACCCGGACATCGACGGCGTCATGCCGGTGCTGACCGTTAGCGCCCCGGCGGTCAATGACGCCGCCGGGCGCAGCGAGCCGCAGGTTGTGGTGACTGGCCTGGACGCCGCGCGCCTGCCGGACTTCGGCGAGTTGCGGACGGCCGGTGGCGAGGAGATCGACTTCGCCGGGCTGCCCGCGGGCTCGGCCGTCATTTCCGACGACCTGGCCGCCGCGCTCGATGCCGGGACCGGCGACCGCATCACCATCTATTACGAAGGGCAACCGCAAGAGCTGACGGTCGGGGCCGTGGCCGACGGCTCGATCCTGACCGGCTACCAGCAGCAGATGGCCAACGCCGGCCCGGCCAGCATCGGCGAGGTCGAGCTGCTCGGCGTGGCCGTGCCGCTCGACTGGCTCCAGAGCCTGACCGGGCTGGAGGGCCAGGCGCGCTTTATCGCCGTCTCGAATGCCGGCGGCGTCGAGGACGGCGCCGAGCGCACCGACGCGGCCGTCGAGGCGCTGGAGGCCGCGCTCGCCAATGTCGAGGGCGGCGAGCAGATCGGCATCAACCCGCTCAAGCAGGACGCCGTCGAAGGCGCGGAGACCTTCGGCGCGACCTTCACGACGCTTTTCCTGGTGATGGGCCTGTTCTCGATCGCGGCCGGCGTGCTGCTGATCTTCATGATCTTCATGATGCTGGCGGCCGAGCGCCGCTCGGAGATGGGCATGGCACGGGCGGTCGGGATGACCCGCAGCCACCTGGCGCAGGGCTTCATCACCGAGGGCACAGCCTACGACCTGGGCGCGGCGCTGATCGGCGCGGCGGCCGGCGTGCTGGTCGCCTTCGGCATCGCCACCGTGCTCGACCGCACCCTGGGCGACACCCTGTCGATCACCCCCTACGCGACCTGGCGCTCGCTGGCCGTGGCCTACGCCCTGGGCGTCTCGGTGACCTTCCTGACGATCATCTTCGCCTCAGTGCGCTCCAGCCGGCTCAACATCGTCGCAGCCATCCGCGATCTCCCGGAGCAGGACGCCGAGGAGCGCGGCGCGCGCCCGCGCTGGAGCTGGTGGCGACAGGTCGCTGCTGGCGCGCCGCTGCTCGCTCGCCTGCCCCTGGAGTTGCTCTGGAACGTCGTGCTGATCCCGCTGAAGTTCCTCGTCTTTGCCTTCAAGCTGCAGGCCCATTACCTGGGATGGGGGCCGTCGATCACCGTCGTCGGGCTGGCCTTCGCGCTGCTCGGCACGGCGGCGACCAACATGTTCAGCTTCTCGCTGGGCCTCTCGCTGGCGGTGCTGGGACTGATGCTGCTCCTGCGCGCCTGGCTGCCGACCCGCCTGGTCTATACATCCGGCGCCGGGCTGATGCTGCTCTACTGGCTGCTACCGCCCGACGTGACGAACACCGTGCTGCCGGACGTCGGCGACGGCGGGCCGGAGATGCTGGTCGTCTCGGGCATCTTCATGGTGCTCTACTCGACGCTGATCATCATGTGGAACGCGGACCTGATCGTGGGCTTCGTGAGCCTGCTGGGGCGTTCCTTCTCGAGCTGGCTGCCAGCCGTCAAGATGGCCGTGGCCTACCCGCTCTCCTCGAAGGGCCGCGCGGGCATGACGATCGCCATGTTCTCGATCGTCGTCTTCGCGCTGGTCATGGTCGCCACGATCAGCACCAACTTCCGCGAACTCCTGCTCACCGAAGACGCGGCCGCCGGCTGGGACATCGAAGTCACGGCCAATGCGTCAAACCCGATCGATGACCTCGGCCAGAGCCTGGCCGGGACGAGTGTCAACGCCGACGCGATCAACGCGATCGGGCGCGTCGATGGGATCAGCGAGCCCAACTCGCTGGTGCGCAACCCCGGCGACGATGCCTGGGGACGCTACCCGATCAACGGCGCAGACCAGAGCTACATCGACAACGCCGTCGTGGAGCTCCAGACCAGAGCTGAAGGCTATGAGTCCGACGAAGCCGTCTGGCAGGCGATCAGCTCTGGCCACCCCGTCGCGGTCATCGACTACCGCGCCTTCGAATCCGACGAGTTCGGCGGCGGCGACAGCGAGCGCTACGTCGCGCCGGATGAGATCGACATTGGCGGCGATACCTTCCAGCCGTTCGAGATCGAGCTGCAGAGCGCGCGGAGCGGCCGCACGGAAACGATCACGGTCATCGGCGTGATCGACTCGTCGATCAGCACGCTGCGCGGCATCTACTTGCCACAGGCCGTCTTCGCGGACATCTACGGCACGCCGGACATCAGCCGCTTCTACGTTCAGCTCAATGAGAGCGCGGGCGTCGACGAGGCCGAGTTCGCCGCCGACATCCAGGGCGCGCTGCGCACCAGCGGCGTGCGCGCCGAGTCGATCATGGAGCAGATCGAAGAGCAGCAGGCCTTCTCCTCCAGCTTCTTCACGCTGATGCAGGGCTTCATGGGCCTGGGCCTGTTCGTCGGGCTGGCCGCTCTGGGCGTCGTCTCCTTCCGCGCGGTGGTCGAGCGCCGCCAGCAGATCGGGATGCTGCGCGCCATCGGCTACCAGCGCGGTATGGTCGCGGCCTCCTTCATGTTGGAGTCGCTGATCACGGCGACGCTGGGCGTGTTGACCGGCGTCGGCATGGCGCTGGCGCTGTCCTACAACCTGATCGCTGGCGGCAACATGGGCGACGAGGAGTTCACCACGTTCGTGATTCCCGCCCCGACGATCGCCCTGGTCATCGTCGCGGCCCTGGCCGCCGCCGCGCTGATGACCTGGATCCCCGCCCGCAAGGCCGCGACGGTGCCGGTGAGCGAGGCGTTGCGGTACGAGTAGGTGTAGGGAAGAGGGAAAGACCGTAGACCCTCACCCCCGGCCCGCGGCCCAGAGGGCACCCCGCCCACTCGCTTACGCGGGGGAGCGGAGGTCGGGGGGTGAGGGCTCTTTCCTCAGAGAACTCGCGGCTTGCGCCACGATATGGATGTAGCAACAATCGGCAAGCTTCTTGCTAATGTGACATTGTCACTTCAGGGCGATTGCGCTATTCTGCCAACCGGCACCAAAGTGTGCATGAGTGGTTGAGGGTGGATCCCCGGTCAGCGCGTAGTGTCTGGCGTGCCGCAATCGGGGGGCGGGCACCGATCAGGCGTGTTCGCGACTTCACCGCCGCCGGTCGAAGACTGTCACGAGATATGAGGATCGCTGAGGAGTCCACCCCCATGAAGGTTCGCGTCATGCTGATGGTGTCGGTTCTGGTGTCCGGTCTGCTGGGCCTGGCGGCCAGTGCGCCAGAGCCGACATCGGCGCTTGCAGCGCGGTCGAACAGCCTGGGACGGATTCCCGGCTAATCCCTCACACGTCATTCCAGAACAGCCACGGAACTGGTGAGCGGCGCATCGCCTACCAGGCACCCGCCAGCGTTCCGCGCTGGGCTGCGCGCCGAACTCGATGAGCGGAGAGGAGGTGTAACCAGGCTTCGAACAGTGCATGTATGTTCGCGGCGTCCCATCGCGAAACAACGACTCGAGTCAACTGTAGTGAGCTGGAAGGAGTCCGTTTCCATGCGGACACAGGCAAAGCTGATGGCGCTGGCACTGCTCACCTGCCTCGTGGGGTATGTCGCCAGCGTCCCGGCACCGGCCTCAGCAGCCACCGTCAAGCTGAGCCATTCAATCTCCTATGAGATCGTAGCCGGCGTCGCCCTCGCTTGTTCCACGGATCAAGGGGTAACCACAACCGAGAACAGCTACTTCCGCGTCTTCGCACTTGAGGACTTTGGCATTGTCAGCGCATTTACCGTGAGCAGCGTCACCTTCGGTATCGAGGCGCTGCGAGGAGGTGCGACGACGATCACGGTCAACCTGTACACGCTCGAGGGCGAGTTCCTCCGGGAGAATCTCACCCTGATCAGCAGCAGCACGGAAGCAATCGAGCCGACACAAATAGCGCTGTACACCATGGAGGTGGAGGGCACCGCTCCGGCTGGGTCGACGCTGGTCGTCGAGATCGCCGCACCAGACACGAGGAATCAGGGAGCATTCTTCATCGGCGCCAATAGCGCCGGACAGACCGGTCCAAGCTACATAGCCTCGGCTTCTTGCGACCTGCATGAACCAAGAGACCTTGCCACTATGAGCGATCCGGCCATGCACATCGTCATGGAGGTCAACGGCACGGCCGGCCTCGTCGGTGCCGTCGAGGTCACGCCCTCCCCATCCGACGAAGGCCAGAGCGTCAGCGCCAGCGCGAAATTCATGCAGGCTGTCGTTGCCGATCCTACCTGCACCGTCGACTACGGCGATGGCTCGGGTCCACAGCCTGGCACGATCGCTGATGGCGGCTGCACGGGACCAGCACACACCTACGCTGACAATGACACCTACACCGTCACGATCCAAGTCTGCGACGGCGGCAGCGACTGTGAAACGAGCAGCACCCAGCACACCGTCCACAACCTCGCTCCGACGATCACGGCCATTGATATCAACGGCCCCGCCGCACCCGGCGCGCCGTTCACGATCAGCGTGACGGCCAGCGACGCCGCGGGCGAGCACGATCCCTTGACCTACCTGTTCGACTGCGCCGGGCAGATCATTGGGCCACAGACCGCGAGCAGCGCGACCTGCACGCTTGATCCGAGCACGGCGAGCGCGCTCATCACGGTGCAGGTCATGGACGATGACGGCGGCAGCGCCAGCGTCAGCCGAACGGTCTATCAGGCGGTCACGCTGTGCGCCAACCGCTACACGGGCGCGCTGGGATCGCCGCTGGCCAACGGCGCTTGTCCACCCAGCAGCACGGCGCTGGAATTGCCGGGACCTGAGCCGGCCACGATCTGCATCCAGCGCTATACCGGGGAGTTGACCTGGGCGCCGCGGGGCAATTGCTCGCCGGTTCACACCGTCCACATCGCCCCCGACGACGGGCCGCTGGCGTATTGCCAGAACCGCTACACCGGCAAGCTGCGCTACACACCGACCGGCGCCTGCAGCCCCGTCGAGCAACCCGGCGCGATTCCAGCGCAGCTATAAGAACATCCTGCGAACCTATATTCATGCCGCCACCGTCAGGGGATCCCCCTGGTGGCGGCATGAATCACCGATGATTTCGACTCGTCCGGTGGGCCTGCCGGAGAAACGCGGACCACGCGACCGCTGGGCCGGTCAGCAGCCACCCGTCGCGGACGGCTAGTCGCGCACCACCGGCAGGACGATCCGCGACAGGTGGCCGGGCTCATGGTGGACGGTCTGGAGGGCGCTCTTAACGTCGGTGGAGCGGCCGGGCAGTTCGCCGGTGTTGGGGTTGCGGTCGAAGCGGGGGAAATTGCTGGAGGAGATCTCGACGCGGATGCGGTGACCCGGCTTGAAGACGTTGCTGGTCGCCCACAGGTCGATCTCGTACTCGATGATCTCGCGCGGCTCGATGAGCTCCGGCGCGCTCATCGAGTTGCGGTAGCGCGCCCGGATGATGCCGTCAGTCAGGTTGCGGGCGTAGCCACAGGGATGCACGTCGACCAGCTTGGCCGTCCAGTCGGTGTCGGTGGCCGACGAGCTGGCGTGCAGGATGACCTTGACCGGGCCGGTGACGTTCAGCGGCTCGCTCAGCGGCTCGGAGGTGTAGACCAGCACATCCTCACGGGCCTCGACCGGGCGCTGGTCATAAGCACCACCCAGGCTCCAGACGGCATTGCAGCACAGGCCGCCGCCGCGCGTCGGAACCGGGTTGAGCGGGTTGTAGACGAAGGCATCCGGTGGCTCGGCGCCCGGCTCGTCGCGGCTCAACGTCCCGTTCCCGTGCAGCGAGTTGGCGCTGCCCTGGCTGTGGAAATACCAGTCCTGATACTCCGTGCCCGGCAGCGGCCAGCTATCGGCCGCGCGCCACTCGTTCACGCCCATCGTGAAGATGCGCACCGGCGGCTGCGCGTCGAGGTCGGTTTCCAGGCCACGCAGCCACTTGTCGTACCAGGCGAGCTGCAGGCCGTCGGCGTCGATGTAGGCGCCGGTCGAGCGGGTACCGAAGTCGACCTCGCCGATCGGGTTGCCGGCCGCCATGCCGCCGTGGTTCCAGGGACCGATCATCAACCGGTTCTGCCGCGATTCAGGCGTCGCGCCCCGCTCGCGCATGCCGCAGAAGTTCTCGATCGTGCCGCCCAGGAAGATGTCATACCAGCCGCCGATGTTGAAGGCCGGCACGGCGATCTTGTCATAATTTCGCGACACGTCAATCACGCCCCACAGCCGGTCATCGTAGACGTAGTGGTCGATCCAGCTGTGGTAGTAGGGCGCGTACTGCTTCAGGTTGGGGTGGTCGTTGAGCGGCAGGCGGTTGAACTCGGCGTCCATCGCGTCGATGGCATCGATCAGCGATTCGTGGGTGTCGGAGTAGAGTCCGGTCTCGCGAATGACCGTGTTGACGGCCAGCACCGAGAGCGTCCAGGAGAGATTGAACTGCAACTCGAACGCGCCGCCCTGATAGGCCCAGCCGTTGTGGTAGTTGCTGGCGGTGACGACCGGGACAATCGCCTTGAGCGCCTCGTGACCGCTCATGGCCGCCTGCCACTGGGTGAGCCCGACGTAGGAGCCGCCGAACATGCCGACGTTGCCGTCGCACCATGCCTGGCTCGTCAACCACTCCAGCGTGTCGTAGCCATCCTGGCGCTCGTTGACGAACGTCTCGAAGGAGCCCTCCGACGTGAAGCGCCCCCGCACGTCCTGGACGACGACGGCGTACCCCGCCGTGGCAGCGCGCACGACGAACGGCACCGGCCCGCGCTGCGCCTTGTCGTAAGGCGTGCGCGTCAGCAGCGTGGGGTGTGGACCGGGGTTCGCCGGTCGATAGACATCGGCGTAAAGTGTCGTGCCGTCGCGCATCGGGACGGGCAGGTTGCGGTCGACAGTCAGGCTCACGGCTTCCGGCATGGCGCACCTCATATTCGGTTTTCCACGAATGCATGATGCGCATATTAGCAGGCAGCCGGTTAGCTTTCGCCCTCCTCGGCGCTCAACATCTCCTGGACGGTGTCGCGGTAGAGCGCGCCGATCAGCTTGCCCAGCGGGTCGGTGACGAGCACCTGATCGAGGCCGTTCTTGTCCATGAACTCCAGCGCAGCGCGCGGCTCGGCGTCGGCGCGATAGGTCTTGGGACCGGGGTCCATGATCTCGTCGATCGCCGCGCCCGGTTGGGCCTTGTCGGCCGCGTCGCGACTGAGCAGCCCGACGACCGTGCCGCCATCGGCCACGATGACACCAGCACTGCCTTCGTGGTGGTCGATCAGCGAGACGGCGTTGGAGGGCGCCATGTCCAGCCCCAGCAGCGGCGGGTCGACCGCCATGACGCCGACGGTCAGCTTGTCCGCTTCCTCCCCCTCGACGGTGAGCCCACGGCTGATCCAGTCCTGCTTGCCGGTCACATAGTCGCGCACGTCCTCGAACCCGAACTCTTCGAGCAGCACCGCCGCCCGGGCGCTCAGGTCTCAGTAGGCGTCGAAGCAGTAGACGACGACCGGCTGCGCGGGGTTCAGCCACTCGACGGCGTCGCGGCTCATCTCGGTCAGAGGAATGCTCACGGCGCGCGGGATGTGCATGCGCTCGAACTCGCCGGCCGGCAGCACCTCGACGATCTGCAATTCGCCCGGCTCCGCGGCCAGGATCTCTTCGTGGGTTATCGCCTTCACCATCGCTCGCACCTCCGGTCAGCTGGTATCCGGCGTCTTCACCTCAGTGTGGGCGATCACAGGCTCATCGGCACCGGAAGCGATCTAACGGCGCGACACAATCGCGGGCACGATGGCACGCAGGTTGAACGACGCCGTCGGGGTGGAGACAAGCTCCACCCCGACGGTTACGGTTGATGGTGGTTACCTTGATGGAATAGGTGCACGTTCGGCGCGGGGCTATCTGCCCACCAGGGCGAGGACGCGGCGGCGGATCAGGGCGGCCTCCTCGATATCGAAGCGGAAGAGGCCGGCGGCGTAGATCGCGGCACCGGCGGCGACCGGGATGGCGACGATGACCAGGTCACGCAGCAGCCCGGCGAGGCCGCGGCCTGCCTCGGGGAGCCCCAGGCTGAGGCCCAGCGCCAGCAGCCCGGCGGCGGCGCTCATGAGCAGACCGACGCCGAGGCAGACCTTGAGGGTGCGCGCGAAGCGGCCGTCGTCCAGCCGCTCGCCAGCCAGCAGGCGGCGCAGCAGCCAGATCATCACCAGCGCGTGGAAGGTGAACTGGGCGGAGTTGGCCAGCACCAGCCCGGCCATGCCTAGCGGGCGGTAGAGCGAGAGCGCGAAGACGAAGTAGACGCCCACCGCCAGCACGCCGACGATCTGCGGCAGCTTGGTGTTCTGGCGCGCGTAGAAGGCGAAGATCAGCACCTGGTCGAAAGCCGCAAAGAGCGTGCCGGGCAGGTAGAGCAGCAGCGCCAGCCAGATCAACTCGGCGCCCTCGCGGCTCGTCTCGCCGTGGAAGAAGATCAGCCGCACGACCGGCCAGGAGAGCGCCGCCATGCCCAGCGCAGCCGGGATCACCAGTACTGTCACCATGCGTAGGCCGCGCGCGAGCGTCGCCCGGTAGGCGTCCTCGTCGCCGGCCGAGAAGTGGCGCGAGAGCGCGGGTAGGGCCGCCAGCGAGATGGCAGCGGCGACTAGACCGAGGATCATCTGGTTGAGCGTGGTCGCGAAGCGCATCGCGCCCAGCGCGTCCTCGCCGACCCGCCAGGCCAGATTGCGGTCGACGATGAGCGCGAAGGTGTTGGCGAACAGCCCGACGAAGATCGGCAGGTAGAGCAGGTAGATGCGCTTGATCGCGGGGTGGCGCAGGTTGAAGTTGGGACGCGGCATGGCGTCCTTGAGGCCGGGGAGCTGGATGGCGACCAGCAGCAGCGCGCCCAGCACGATCCCGACGACCAGCGAGCGCACGCCCAGCGTGGTCCGGCCCAGGGTCAGCGCGGCGAAGACGATCGCGGCGTTGCGGACCGAGAGCGAGAGCGCCGGGCGGGTAAAGCGCTGCAGGGCGTAGAGGGTCGCCATCAGGATGGTCGAGATCGAGAGCAGCCAGACGGCCGGCAGGATCAGGCGCACCATCTCGACCGTCAGGTCAACTACCTCCTGGCTGCGCGCCTGCTCGGTCGCGCCCAGCTCGGTCATCACGGCCACCGCTGCCGGGGCGAAAATCTCCAGCAGCACGACGACCGCGCCGATACCGAGCGCCGAGATCGTCAGCAGCGTCCCGGTGATGCTCCTCAGCTCGTCACGGCGCTCCTCGCCAGCGTACTCGCTGAGGACCGGGATCAGGGCGGCCTGCATCATCCCGCTGATGACCAGGTCGAAGAGCATCGTGTGGATGTTGTCGGCGATGGTGAAGGCGGCCACACGGTCGCCGGTGCCGAACATATAGGCCGTGACCTGCTCGCGCGCCAGCCCCAGCACGCGCGAGAGGATCGTCCCGGCCATCAGCAGCGCGGCAGCCGTCCCGATGCCCTGGCCGGCGGTGAGTCCCGCGCGCGCCGGGCTTTCGACCTGGCTCACGACAGGCTCCGGCCCTCGCGGATCGCGGCGACGATCTCGCTGGTCGAGCGCCCCTCGACCAGCGGCAGGATCACGACCCGCCCGCCCTGCGCCTCAACAATCGGCGCCTCGGGTAGCGCAGCGCCCCCCGGCCCATAGTCGCCACCCTTGACATAGACGTCCGGCCGCACCAGCTCGACCACCCGTTCGGCGGTCGGCTCGGAGAAAATCGTGACATAATCCACGCACTTCAGCCCGGCCAACAGCTCGGCGCGCTCCGCCTGCGGCAGGACCGGGCGCCCCGGCCCCTTGCGCTTCGCCGTCATCGCGTCGTCGTTGACGGCCACAATCAGGACGTCCCCCAGCTCGCGCGCCGCGTGCAGATAGCGCAGGTGGCCGACGTGCAGCAGATCGAAGTGCCCGTTGGTCAGGACGATCCGCTTGCCCTCGGCGCGAAGGCGGTCCGCGAGGTCGGGGAGCTGGGTGGTGGAGATGATTTCCTTCACCCCCGGCCCCTCTCCCAGCGGAGCGCAGCGGAGCAGTGGGAGAGGGGGGTAAGAGAGGGAGTAATGACCATTGCCCTCGATTGTCCTGCTCCCCCTCTTCCTCCGCGCAGCGGGTGGACGGGGTGTCCTCTGAGGCGCAGGCTGGAGGGTGAGAGAACGTCCGCGGTCACCACTCGACAGCCCCTATCTCTGCCTCGAGTTCCCCCCGGCTCGCCTGGGCGTTACCCCACTTGCGAACGACGATGCCAGCGGCGAGCTGGGCCAGGCGGGCGGCGGCGAGGGGCGCGGCTCCGGCGACCAGGGCGGCAGTCATCACGGCGACGACGGTGTCCCCGGCGCCGGTGACGTCGTAGACCTCGGAGCGATTAGCCGCCGGGATCTCATGGTAGCCCGCGCTGGTCGCCAGCGACGCGCCATCGGCCCCGCGAGTCACGACCAGGCAGCCGCAATCCAGCTTCGCCCGCAGGTCGCAGAGCAGCCGCTCGCGCGCGGGGCGCTCGCCCAGCTCCGCCCCCAGGAAGGCTTCGGCCTCGCCCTGGTTGCACTTGATCAGGTCGAAGCCCCGGAAGCGCTTGAGGTCGCCCTGGGAATCGACGGTCAGCGGGCCGCCCTGCAGCTGGCGATAGGCGCGAATGTGCTCGACCAGTCCGTCGGTTAGCACGCCCGAGCGGTAGTCGGAGACGAGCACCGCCTCCGGCTTGAGCGTGCGGAGGGCCTGGCCGATCTGCCGCTCGACATCGGGCGAGATCTGGGAGCGCTCCTGGCGATCGACGCGCACCAACTGCTGGGGAAAGAGGAAGAAGCCCTCGGCGACGACCCGCGTCTTGACCGTCGTCGGGCGGGTGGGATCGACTACGACGTGGGTAGCGTCGATGCCAGACTCCTCGAGCAGCGCGACGACGCGCCGGCCGTCGGCGTCATCCCCGACCACGCCTCCAGCGGCCACCTCGCAGCCCAGCGCGCGCAGCGCTAGCGCCGGGGCCGCGCCGCCGCCCAGCCGGTCCTCGCGTCGCTCCTCGTCCAGCACCAGCACCGGCGCTTCCCGGGAGATGTAGTGCGGGCGACCGAAGACGTAGTGATCGAGGTAGAGGTCGCCGATGACGAAGAGCTTGCGGCCGGCAATCCGATCCAGGACGTCACGCACTGCCCGGACTCCTCCTCGCTACTTGAACCGGATGTAGGCGATGACGAACGGGATCGCCATGAAGACCAGGTCGGGGATGGTGCGGACGTAGTAGGCGCGACGGATGAAGTCCTGGTCGAAATTCTCCATCAGGACCTGGAAGGTCATCTCGAACGGCCAGTTCTCGGGGTTGACGACGGTAAGCGTGTAGCGGCTGACGACGATGCCGACGAGGATCGCGCCGAAGGCCGCAACCTGCAGGTCGCTACCGCGCTTGTAGTTCGCGCCCCAGGCCATCGCCTCGGCCGTCCCGAAGCCCAGCAGCAGCGCCATCCAGAAGCCCCAGGCCGGGAAATTTCCCCAGAGGATGCCGATCGCCGCCGCGACAACGAGCCCGATCCCGGTGGCTCGCATCAGCTGGAGGTTCGAGCTTCGGTAGGCGGACACGCGCGGCCCGCTCGAGCACTCCGGGCAGCGGTAGCCGACCGGGCTCTCGACCATGCACTCATAGCAGATGGGCTTGCCGCAGCGCGAGCAGCGCAGCCGGGTCGTGATGCCCGACCCACAGACGCACTTGACCTCGCCGCGTGGAACCTCGGTCGCCATCGACCTCGCGCTCTCAGTGGGCGCGCCCGCGCCCGAAACGGGATGTGATCGCCTCGGCCAGCACCAGCAGGACGAAGCACGGTAGGACGAGTTGGCGCCGCCAGCGCCAGGGCTGGCGGATCAGGCGGTAGAGCCACTCCAGCCCCAGTCGTCTCATCAGCGCCGGCGCCCTC
>DATGQR010000457.1:0-4786 GCA_035304105.1 Thermomicrobiales bacterium
ATCGCATTGGGGCGGGCCGCTCGTTCAATGCCCCTACGGGCGGTGGGACGGCGAGAATTCATCTGGCGGCGGGGCCGAAGGGGTGCCCTTGCCGTCCGCCGCCAGATGAAAAGCGTCAGACTTGGCCATCAGTATGACGGAATCCATCTGGCGGCAAGGCCGAAGGGGTGTCCTCGACGCTTGCCGCCAGATGAAGCGCCAGACGGGGCGGTCGTCTGGCTCCGCTCAGGATAGGATGTCCATGATCCGGATGACGCGGAGCTCTTCGCCGTCGCGGCCGCGGGCGAGGCCGTGCTCGACGTGCAGGTTGTACTGGATGCCGGCGACGGCGCTGACCAGCAGCGCGGCGTCCGCCTCCTGAGAGGGCGCGCCGATCGCGGCCGGCTCGCCGATCACGACCAGCCGGGCCGCCTGCCCCACCGGGCGCGGGATCCGTAGCTGGTAGGTCGGGTCGATCACCGGGATCGGCCGGCGGCGCCAGGAGAGCAGGCCGGCGATGCGCTCCGGCGAGCGTGGCAGGGGATGCGGCTCCGGCGCGTCGGTCACCAGCCGCACGGTTGACATCGGCAGCAGCCAGCGCTCGGCGCTGCCCTCGAAGCGCACCTCCAGGGCGCGGCGGTAGTCGACGCCGCCGTAGCGCCCGACGATCTTCTGGCGGTAGCTATGGATGAAGCGTTCGGGTTGCCGGCTGCCGTGGGCGTCGGACTCCAGTTCCGACAGCAGGGCGTCCACGTCGAGCAGCACTTCAAGCTCGTCGTCCTCGCTCCAGATCGCGCCAGAGACCGGGACGGCGCGCAGCGCGGCGACCGTCTCCGGCAACGACAGGATCTGGTCGCGATCGACAGTCCGCGCGCCGAGCACGCGATCGACCGCCAGCCCGACCGGCTGGCGCGCGCGGAGGATCGCCAGGCGTCCCGGACGCTCGTCGCCGGAGCCGACGCGCAGCAGGCGCGGGCCGCTGGCGACCGCGATCACACCCTGGCGGCTGGCGATGCGGCCGATCCAGACCCCACCAGCGTCGTCGTCCTGGCGCTCCATCGCCGTCGGCTCGATGACGGCGGCCACGTCGGCGAGGGGAACGACGAAGCGCAGGCCACCGATCTCCATGCGGACCAGGGTGAGGCGCGCGCCGGGGGCGTCCACCCGGGTTGCCGCGGCGGAGATGTAATCTGGTGCGATTGCCTGAGTTACCACTGTCCGCTCCGTCCTAACTGCGGTGGTGGGCCGGCGCGTGGCGGCCGGCTCCCTCCCGGCCCGGCCGCCACGCAGCGACAGCCCTAATGCGCGCCCGCCGGCGCGTGCGCCAGGTCTTCGACCACCCCGACCAACTCCTGCTCCTGGAAGGGCTTGACCAGGTACTCGTCGGCTCCCAGCGAGAAGGCGCGCTCGCGATGCTTCTCGCCGGAGCGCGAGGTCAGCACCACGACCGGGAGGTCGCTGAGCGCCGGCCGCGTGCGGATCGCGGTGATCAGCTCGAAGCCGTCCATGCGCGGCATCTCGATGTCGGTGATGACGATGTCCACCGGCGCCTGGTCGAGAATCTCCAGCGCCTCGGCGCCGTCGCGCGCCATCACCGCGACCCAGCCGTGGCGCTCGACCGTGCGGCTGACGACGCGCCGGACGCTCAGCGAATCGTCCACGATCAGGATCACCCGCGACGGGGCGCCGCTGAGCAGGTCGGTCTGCGGCCGGACCGGCGGCGTCTCGGGCAGCGCGGCGCTCGCGGTGATCGGCGAGAGGCGCGTGCCGAGTGTGTCGACGCCGAGCATCGTCGGGACGTCGACGATCAGGGCGACGTCTCCGTGGCCCAGGATCGTCGCGCCCATCAGGCCGGGCATCGAGCGCAGGTAGCGGCCCATCGGCTTGACCACGATCTCCTGCTGGCTATGCAGCTCGTCGACGACCAGCGC
Organism: Thermomicrobiales bacterium; assembly: GCA_035304105.1. Lineage (GTDB taxonomy): Bacteria > Chloroflexota > Chloroflexia > Thermomicrobiales > CFX8 > JAUIIK01. The sequence goes on from DATGQR010000457.1 coordinate 1,911, forward strand.
CCAGCGCTTGCCAGCCACTTCGGTGACCATCACCCAGCCGCCCTCGCGCTCCATCAGCGGCACGCTCGCGCGGCCCAAGCGCCCGCCGACGTCGACCACCGGGATGATCTGGTCGCCGGACTCGACGACGATCGAATCGCCGATCTGGGTCAGCGGCTGGTCGATCCGGTCGACGACGTACTCGACATTGGCGACCGGGATCGCGAAGTTGCCGTCCCCGGCGCTGACCAGGAAGGCCTGAATCACCGAGAGCTGCACTGGCAGGCGCAGGCTGAAGACCGTGCCGCGACCGGGCACCGAATCGACCGTCACGCGGCCCTTGTAGCGCGCCACCGTCTGTCCGACGATCTCCAGGCCGATGCCGCGGCCGGAGATGTCGTCAGCCTCGCCGCGCGTCGACAAGCCGGGCTCGAAGATGAGTGCCAGGGCCGCCTCGCGGCTGATGTTGGCGTCACTGATCAGGCCGCGCTCGACCGCCTGGCGAGCGATGGCCTCGTGGTCGACGCCGGCGCCGTCGTCGATGATTTCGATGACCGCCTCGCTGCCGTCGCGGAATGCGCGGACGCGCACCGTGCCGGTTTCCGGCTTGCCCAGGCGGCGCCGCGTCGCGGGATCCTCGATGCCGTGGTCGACGGCGTTGCGGAGCAGGTGCAGCAGCGATTCGCTGAGGGTATCCAGCAGCAGCTTGTCGAAGGGCGTCTCGCCGCCTTCGAGGACGAAGCTGACGTCCTTGCCGCGCCGTCCCGCCGCGCCGCGCACCACGCGGTAGAGTCGCGGGGCCAGCGAGCTGATCGGCACCATGCGGATGCCCATCAACTCGTCCTGCAGCGCCGTCGTCAACCGGCGCTGGCGCGTCGCGATCGAGTCCAGGTCGCCGCGCAGGGCTGCAATCTCGCCCACCGCGGCGCTGACGTCGGCGCCGACCTCGGCGAGCTGGCGAATCAGGCGGTCGAACTCGGTGTAGCGGTCCATCTCCAGGGCGTCCCACTCGCCGTGGGGCGTGTCGACGGTGAAGGCGTCGCCCTGGGTTAGCTCGCCGCGCAACAGGCGGCCGATGGCGTCCTCGGCGTGCGACTCGCGCTCAAGCAGCACGTTCGAGCGCTGCAGGCGAGTGGCGGCCGTCGAGAGATCGCCCAGCGTCGCGCCTAGCCGCTCGAGCCGCTCTTCCAGGCCGGAGCGGTTGACGACCAGCTCGCCGACGGTATTGAGCAACGTATCCACGCGGGAGATCTCCACCCGCAGGCTGGGGCTGTCGGCTTCATCGTCGCCCGCGCCATAGAGCTCGTCCTTGCGGCGGGCCAGCAGGGCTTCGATCTCCTCCACCGCCGCGAAGAGCTCGCCGGCCACGTCGCCGTCGGCCAGCGTGCCGAGCCGCTCGTGGTTGGCCAGCGAATCTTCGAGCCGGTGCGCCAGCTCACTGATCGCATCGAGCTCGGCCGCGGCGGCCGCGCCCTTGAGGGTGTGCAGCGCGCGCTTGACATCGATCAACGGTTCGGAGGCGTGCGGGTCGCGGTCGAGCTGCATCGCAGCCCGGCCGAGCGCCTCCAGATGATCGACCGCCTCCAGCGAGAACGTCTCGAACATCTCGATCTCGAGCGCGCGCTCGCTGCTCTCGTCGAAGACCGAGATGGTCTCGCTAGCGCTCTCGGCCGGCGCGGCCGGGTCGGGCAGCGGCGAGGAGAAGGCCATGTCGAGCAGGGCCGAGCTCAGGGCCGTCGAGTCCCCGCCCACCAGGAAGCGCTCCAGGCTGATCGCGCCGAGGTCCAGCACGCCGGTGTCGGTCGTGCCGAGCGGGCCGGTCGCGTCCGGCAGCTCGCCCGTCTGCGGCTCCGGGGCCGGCTCATCCTCGACGGGCTCCTCCTGTGCGGCGCTGAAGTCCGGTGCCTCGCCCTGGTGCAGCCAGTCGGGCGTCGTCAGGCTGTCGCCCTCGATCTCAGCGACCAGCCGGTCGAGCTCTTCGTCGTCGACCTCGGGGAACTCGGCGCTGAAATCGTAGGCGTCGGGTTCAAGCGCCTCGCTGGCGTCGAACGGCTCCAGATCGAGGCTGTCGAGCAACCCGTGATCGGCGCCTGCCAGATCGACCTCTATCTCAGGCCCAGGCGCTTCTGCGTCCACCATTGCCGGCTCGCCAGCGTCCGGCTCGAAGTACGACTCAAACTCGATTGCGTCCTCGTCGAACCAGACTGGCTCGGCCGCAGTGTCGGCCTGGGCCTCAGCGGTGTCTTCGTTCGCCACCGGCCATGGATCGTCCAGCGCCTCGTCGGCCGCCGCGTCCAGATCGAACGGGATCACGTCCTCGGTCGGCGCAGCTTGTTCGGCGGCCGGCTCGGTGTCCGCGGCCTGCTGCCGTTCGGCCTCGCGCGCGGCCAGCGCCTCGACCGTGCCGAGCATCGCGGTGGCCAGGATGTCTGCCACGTCGCCGGTCAGTGGTGGGGTGATGCGCCCGGCGGGATCAACCGCCTCGGCCTGGGCATCCGCGACCGGCTGCTCGATCTCGGCAGTCATCTCCAGCGCTTCGAAGCCGTCAGGCATCTCCGGCTCGGTTGCCGGCTGCCACTCCAGCGTCCAGCTTTCGGCCTCCGGCGCATCGGTTGACTCGGAGCTGCTGTCGGTGAAGTCAAACGCGTACTCATAGGCCGGTTCAGGCTCCGGTTCAACCTCCGCCGCTTCCAGCGCGTCCCACTCGACGGCCTGCTCCGGCTCGGCCGGCTGCCACGCGGGCGCCTCGGCCTCCGGCGCGACCTCCTCGACGGTCAGCTCCGAAGTCGGAGCCCCGTCGATGGGCTCGAACGGTTCGGGGAAGAGGGCGCCGGCATGGGCTTCGAGGTCGGCGGCGTCGTCTCCCGGCAGTTGATCCTGGTCGAGCGATGCGAAGG
>DATGQR010000458.1:0-10379 GCA_035304105.1 Thermomicrobiales bacterium
TGCCGTCCGGGTTGATCACTTCATCCCCGATCGCCGCGGCGTTCGGGGATGAAGTGATCAACCCGGACGGCAGCATCAACCGGCCGGCGTTGGGGCAGGTCGTCTTCTCAGACCCCGCCAAGCTGGAGCAGCTCGAACAGATCGTGCACCCCTACGTCGTCGAGCGCATGATCAGCGCGATCGAGGAGCCTGGGCCGGACGTCCTGGTGCTCGACGCGATTAAGCTCTTCGAGGCCGGGATTGCCGATCACTGCGACGTTGTCTGGGTCGTCGACGCTGATCGGGAGACGCGCATCCGCCGGGTGATGGAGCGCAACAAGGTCGACCGGGCGGAAGCCGAGCGCCGGCTGGACGCCCAACCGCCGCAGTAAGAGAAACTTGCCCGCGCCGACGTCGTGATCGACAACGGTGGCTCGCTGGCCGAGACCGAGGCGCAGGTCCGCGCCGCCTGGGAGCGGCTGGTCGGGGCTAGCGCGCGAGGCTGACCGTCGCTTCCCGCCCCGGGATGCGCGTGCCCACTGCGGCGGCGATCAGGAGAATCAGCGACGAAGCCATCATCGCGGTCGAGAATCCGTATGCGTCGGCGAACGCGCCGGTGACCGGCACGCCGATGCCGCCGGTGACGAAGCCGATACCGAGGATGAAGCCTGAGGCCATGCCGACGCGGCCCGGCAGGAAGCGCTGCGCCAGCACTAGCGTGATCGAGAGGCTCATGTCAGCCACGAAGGTGAACGCCGGGCCGAGCAGGACTGACTGGATGCCCGGCAGCGCGCCGAAGAGGACGAGCAGCGGAGCCGCGCCGATCAGCGAGAGGACCAGGACGCGGCGCTGCCCGTGGCGATCGGCCAGCGCGCCACCGAGTAGCGTCCCGGCCGCGCCGGCTCCCAGGATCAGCGTTTGGAGCACGCTGTAGAAGCCGCTGCTGTAGCCCAGCTCGTCGAACCACAGCGGGACGAAGCTGACGACAGAGCTATGCACCCAGCTGCGCAGCATCACGACGCTGATGACGATCAAGAGCGGCGCCCAGTTGATCGCGCCGCGCGCCGCGATTTCGGCGGCCGTCTGGCGCTGCGGCAGGCCCAGATTGAAGCGCACGAACTGGCGGTAGAGCGCGAAGGCCACGATGACGCCGAAGGGCAGCACGACGATCGTCCCACCGCGTCCGAAGAAGAACAGCGCCGCTGCGCCGATGATCGGGCCGAGCGCGTAGCCGGACGTGCCGCCGACGGTGTAGAAGGCCAGCGCCGAGTTGCGGTTGGTGTCGCTGACGACCGCTGCGGCGTTGGACGCGCCCTGCGGGTGGTAGGCGCCGGAGCCCAACCCGGCCAGGATCGCCAGCGTGATGACTGCGGGGAAGGACGGCGCCAGGCCGATCAGCCCGACCATGACGGCCGACCAGGCCATACTGCCGACGGCCAGGTAGCGGCTGCCCCAGCGGTCGGCGACGTAGCCGAAGAGTGGCTGGCTGAGTGAGGCGGCGGCCGTGAAGGATAGGGAGATCATGCCGACCGCGCGGTTGCTCAGGTCGAAGGTATCCGCGAAGCTGGGGAACATGATCGGCAAGATGCCGCCGTACATATCGACGGTAAAATGGCCGAGCATGAAGACCAACAGCGCCTTGTTGGCGAGCAGCCCCCGGATTCCCAGCGCGTACGTCCTCTCCCCCACGCGTCGACGCCAGCGGGGATGATATCGCTCTATGCGCCGCGCTGCGACCTCGGGGCCAGGCTGATACACTTACAGGTCGGCTACTTGACGGTGACGAGCAATAGGACACACGATGGAACAGACGACCACTTCCATTCTCAGCGATCTCGGGCAGCGCCTCGATCGGATTGGGGTGCGTCTTTGACTTGCCCGCGCTTCGTCAACGCGTAGCCGAACTCGAGGAACTTACCGCTGATCCCGACTTCTGGGCGGACAATGATCGTGCCCGCCGCACGATGCGCCAGCTGAACTCGACGCGCTCCCGTATCGAGGAGTGGGAGGCGATGCGCAAGCAGGTGGATGACCTGGCCGAGCTGGAGCTCCTGGCGGAGGGTGACCCCGAGCTGACGGCCGAGATCCGCGCCGGCGTCGACGAGCTATCGGAAAAGGTCGCTAGCCTGGAACTCGAGCTGCTGCTCGATGGTCCGTACGACGAAAACGACGCGATCCTGGCGATCCACGCCGGGACCGGCGGCGTCGACGCCCAGGACTGGGCCGAAATGCTGCTGCGGATGTACACCCGCTGGGCCGAGCGGCGTGGCTTCGACGTGCAGCTACTGGACCGCACCGAGGGTGAAGAGGCCGGCATCAAGAGCGCGACGCTGGAGATTCGCGGTGATTACGCCTACGGCTATACCAAGGGCGAGGCGGGCACCCACCGGCTGGTGCGGCTCTCGCCGTTCGACGCGGCCCACCGGCGCCATACGGCCTTCGCGCTGGTCGAAGTCCTGCCGCTGGTAGAGGATGACCTCGAGATCGAGCTTCGCGACGAGGACATCCGGGTGGACACCTATCGCTCGTCCGGCGCGGGCGGGCAGCACGTCAACAAGACCAGTTCGGCGGTGCGCCTGACGCACATCCCGACCGGCATCGTCGTGACCTGCCAGGACGAGCGCTCGCAGCTGCAGAACCGCGCGACGGCGATGAAGATCTTGCGCGCCCGGCTCACCGAGCTGAAACTGCGCGAGCGCGAGCGCGAACAGGCAGAGCTGAAGGGCGAAGTGGCCGTCGAGGGTTGGGGCAACCGCATCCGCTCTTACGTCCTGCAGCCCTACACGATGGTCACCGACCACCGCACCGACTACTCGACCGGCAACGTCTCGGCCGTCCTGGACGGTGATCTCGACCCGCTGGTCGATGCCTACCTGCACCACACGATGGGCAGCAACGGCAAGGCGTCATGAACCTGTTGCGGGACGTTACGACGAGGGGTGGCTGCAGCCGCTCGGTGTGATGTTCCCGATGAGGAACGTGGAATATCGCGCCGGCCTGCCTCAGGGTGTGGTCGCGGCCACCAGCGCATCGTCGAGCACACGGTCGGTCGGACGTGTTCGTGCGGAAACGGATCGCAATTACCCATCCGAATTGCCAATAATCGAGCATTGGAGGCGGTACGAGGCGGGATCACGCGCCCCGTGCCGCTCGCGATTCAGTCAGCGCATAGAGATTGACACGAGTTGTATCAATTGTTACCATTCGGAGGGTGTTAGCACTCTGAAGTTTGGAGTGCTAAAATGGCGAGAATGATGATGCATGTAGACCTAACAGACCGGCAACATCTGATCCTGCGGTATGTGATCGACGAGTACGTTGCCACGGGCAAGCCTGTGGGCTCCAAGACGCTCGTCGAGCGCTACCCGCTGGGCGTGTCCTCGGCCACGGTGCGCAATGAGTTCGCCGTGCTCGAGGAGAAGGGCCTGCTGGAGCACCCGCACCGCTCCGCCGGCAGCGTGCCGACGGATCGCGGCTACCGGGTGTACGTCGAGCGCTACGCCGGCCAGGCGAACCTCTCGGCCGGCGAGCAGCTGATGATTCGCCACCAGTTCAAGCAGGTGGAGACGCAGCTGGAGGGCTGGCTGCAGCTCTCGGCTGCGGTGCTGGCCGACTTTGCCGGCCATCTGGCGATGGTCACCTCGCCGCACAACCGCATTGTGCGCCTGCGCCGTTTCGAGTTGCTCTCCTTGCAGCCGCGGCTGGCGCTGATGATCATCGTCACCCAGGACAGCTCGGTGTCTCAGGCTGTGCTGCGCTTCGACCGCGAAGTGTCGCAGTCCGAGCTGACCCAGACCAGCGGGCGCCTTAACGACATGTTCGAAAACTCGACCGCGAGCGAGATCATCGCGCGGCGTCAGGCTTTTGACGGGATCGATGCGCTCGTGCTGGAGCAGCTGATCTCGACGCTGCAGGCCGAGGAGTCCGGCTCCCGCGCCGAGCTGGTCCACGATGGCCTGGAGCATATCGTGCGCCAGCCGGAGTTTCACGAGAGCGAGCGCATGCACCGTATCGTGACGCTCTTGCGCGGGGGCGCGTTGTTGACACTATTGTTGCCGCAGATCGACTGGTACCGCGATGACGTGCAGGTCTTCATCGGCGAAGAGTTGGACGCCGACCTGCTCCAGCCCTACGGAATCGTGATCGGCTCCTACGGCCTCGATTCCAACATCAGCGGGCTGATCGGCATCGTCGGTCCACGCAGAATGTACTACGAACGCTCAATCTCGACGGTTCGCTATATGGCGGATCTCATGAGCGACATGATGCAGGAGCTTTACTATCGTGACTGAGACGGGACCGGTACCCGAAGATCGATCGGAGAACCAGAATGCCGCCATCGACGGCGAGCAGCTATCGACGGCTACGAGCGATCCATCGCTTGACGATCTCGCGGCTATCGAAGCCGAGGAAGCCGAGCAGGACGGCCGCGACCAGCAAAGTGAAATCGAAGAACTCCGCGCCGAGGCCGCGCGGCACTTCGACAATTACCAGCGAGCAGTTGCGGATCTTGCGAACTATCGCCGTCGAAAAGAACAGGAAGTCCTACGGGTCGGGGAACAGGCGCGACGCGAACTCCTGAAGCAGTTTCTGCCGGTCGTCGATGACTTCGAGCGGGCGGTTGAGGCCGCCAGCGACGATCAGCAAGCAAGCGGCGTCGTCGAGGGCTTCATCCTGATCGAGCGCAAGCTGTGGAGCGTCCTGGAGCAGGCGGGCGTCCGCCGCATGGAGGCGGTTGGCCAGCCGTTCGACCCACGCCTCCACGATGCCGTTCAGGTTGAGGAAGGCGTCAGCAACCCGGACACCGTCGTCGAGGAGTACGCACCGGGTTACTTCATCGGCGACGAGGTGCTGCGGCCGGCAATGGTCAAGGTCGGAGCGGGAGGGGGCGAGTCCTGAACCTGAACGACGACATCGACAGCGAACTCGACAGGACGAAGTAGGAACAATCGAAAGGTAACGGAAGATTATGGGACGTACGATTGGAATCGACCTCGGCACGACGAACTCGGTCATGGCTGTGATCGATGCTGGCGAGCCGGAGGTCATCCCCAACGCCGAGGGCGAGCGCACGACGCCATCGATCGTCGCGATCTCGTCCAGCGGCGAGCGGCTGGTCGGCCGGTTGGCCAAGCGCCAGGCGGTGACCAACCCGAAGAACACAATTTTCTCGGTCAAGCGCTTCATCGGGCGTCGCTTTGACGACCCGGAGGTCCAGCGCGACATCGAACTGGTGCCGTATGAGGTGCGCCAGGCCTCGAACGGCGGCGTCGAGATCAAGATGGGCGACCGCTGGTACACCCCGCCGGAAATCTCGGCGATGATCCTTCAGAAGCTGAAGGCGGACGCCGAGGCCTATCTCGGCGAGACCGTCGACAAGGCGGTCATCACCGTGCCGGCGTACTTCGACGACAGTCAGCGCCAGGCTACCAAGGACGCCGGCAAGATCGCCGGCCTTGAGGTGCTGCGCATTATCAACGAGCCGACGGCGTCGGCCCTGGCCTATGGCCTGGAGAAGAAGGAAGACGAGCAGATCGCCGTCTACGACCTCGGTGGTGGCACCTACGACATCTCGATCCTCGACCTGTCCGAGGGCGTCTTCCAGGTCATGGCCACCAACGGCGACACGCACCTGGGCGGCGATGACTTCGACCAGAAGATCATCGACTACCTGGCCGACGAGTTCAAGCGCGCTGAGGGCATCGAGCTGCGCAACGACCCGATGGCGCTGCAACGCCTGAAGGATGAGGCCGAGAAGGCCAAGATTGAGCTCTCTTCGGCCCAGCAGACTGACATCAACCTGCCGTTCATCACCGCCGATCAGACCGGGCCGAAGCACCTCAACATGACGCTGACGCGCGCGAAGCTGGAGCAGCTGGTTGATGATCTGGTGAAGCGCACGATCAAGCCAATGGAGGCAGCCCTCAAGGACGCCGAGATCACAAAGAGTGACATCGACGAAGTGCTGCTGGTTGGTGGCCAGACGCGCATGCCGATCGTCCAGAAGACGGTCCAGGAGTTCTTCGGCAAGCAGCCGCACCGCGGCATCAACCCGGACGAGGTCGTGGCGGTTGGCGCGGCGATCCAGGCTGGCGTGCTGGGCGGCGACGTCAAGGACGTCCTGCTGCTCGACGTGACCCCGCTGACGCTGTCGATCGAGACGCTCGGTGGCGTCGCGACGCCGCTGATCGAGCGCAACACGACGATCCCGACGCGCAAGAGCCAGATCTTCTCGACGGCATCGGACAACCAGTCGCAGGTCGAGATTCACGTCACCCAGGGTGAGCGCCCGATGGCGGCCGATAACAAGACGCTGGCGCGCTTCATCCTCGACGGTATCCCGCCGGCCCCGCGCGGCGTGCCGAAGATCGAGGTGATCTTCGACATCGACGCCAACGGCATCCTCAATGTCACGGCGCGCGACCAGGCGACCGGCCGCGAGCAGAAGGTGACGATCACTGCGTCGAGCGGCTTGACGGACGAAGAGATCGAGCAGATGGTGCGCGAGGCCGAGGCCCACGCGGCCGAGGACAAGGCGCGCAAGGAAGCGGTCGAGCTGCGCAACCTGGCCGACTCGATGGCCTTCCAGGCCGAGAAGACGCTCGAGGAGCACGGCGACAAGATCCCGTCCGATCTGAAGCTCGATATCGAGAACAAGATCGCGGCGGTGCGCGATATCATCGAGAACGATCCGGAGAACATCGAGCGCCTGCGCCCGGCCCATCAGGAGCTGACGCAGACGCTGTCGAAGGTCGGCGAGCACCTGTACCAGGACGTCGGCGCGGCCGCGGGCACGGACGCCAACGGCTTCCAGACCGAGGCGGAAGCGAAGTCCGAAGAGGACGAGGCGACCGTCGAGGGCGAGTTCCGCGAAGTCGGCGACTAAGCCGAGCGCGCATCACAACCGAAACACACGCGAAGAGCCGGGCTACTTGCCCGGCTCTTTATCATTCTGAACTCACTACCCCGTCCCCAGTTATCTGATCGTACGCAGGAACCGCTCAAGGGGATTCGAGATGCGTTCGCCCGTGACCGCAAGGGCTCAAAAAGCCGGTGGGTGTCAGCCGGTGCTGCCGCCTCCGTGCTGCTCGCGCCACCAGAGGGCGACGTGGTCGGCGCGGGCGATCCAGATGTCACCCAGGCTGATGGCGTAGTCGAGCAGGTTGGCGATGGCGGTTGACGGCCCGGGCCGGCCGCTGACCCAGGGATGCAGCGTCAGGCACATCAACTTGCCCTCGGCGCGCAGCACGTCCAGGTCATCGCGCAAGAACTCGCCGGCATTGCGCGGGTTCACCGTCCAGTCCACGAAGTAGGTGTAGTCGTCGTACCAGCGCGAGGGCGGAAGCTGGACGAGCGGCGGGCCGTCGGGTTCCGGCCGCTCGATCCAGGGCAAGTCGTCGCGCGCCTTGTCCATCTGCCAGCTGAGGCCCAGCTTCTGGACGACGGCGCTGGTGTGCTCGTTGTAGCGCCAGCCGGGCGACTTGTGACCGGTCGGCTTGCGGCCGGTCACGCGCTCGATCGCCTCGATCGTCCTTGCGGCGTCTTCGAGCTGCTCGTCGAAGGACATGTCGCGGTAATAGCGGTGGTCCCAAGAGTGGATGGCGTGGTCGTGGCCATCCGCTTCGGCGCGCTCGACGGCGTCGGGCCGGTCTTCGACGCAGCGCCCGACCCAGCAGAACGAGGCCTGGATGTCGCGGTCGCCCAGCAGGTCGAGGAGCCGCCAGATCCCGGCCTGCAGGTCATACTCGGCCTGGGAGATCCAGTAGGAGTCGTCGCCGTGATGGTTCTGCTCGCCGTAGTGGCCGTCGACGTCGATGGACACGATCAGCGCCGAGCGGTGCCCCGCCGGCCAGCGCTCAGGTGCCGACATCAGTGCGCTCCGGCTTCGGCCTCGACCGGCGTCCAGGCGATCAGTTCGTCCATGAACGCGACAAAGTTGTTGAGCGCGCTGGTCATCAACTCCTCGCCCATCTCCCGCGTCGCCTTGCGGGCATCGCCGAGCGCGCCGTTGCGGGTGTACTCGTCGAAGCGGTAGGGCACGGAGACGCCGTAGCGCTGTAGGGTGCCGCGGAACTCATACGTCAGGTCGGTCATCTCGCCTGCGGCCAGGCTGTCGGTCTTGACGATCTCCGGCGCCAGGAACATGGCGGCCGACGTCTCCATCTGGCAGGCGTGGCCGATGATATCTTTGTCGAACTCGAACTTGGTGTGCAGCTCCTTGTCCGCGAAGCTGAAGTAGGTGGCCGAGCCGACGAAGGTCGGGCCCAGCTCCTCGTTGATGCGCACGACGGCGTTGCCGAGGGGCGCGATGTTGCCGCCGTGGCCATTGACGATCATGAAGCGCTGGAAGCCGTGGTCCATCAGCGAGGCGACGACTTCGACCAGCGTCTGGATGAAGGTGTCGGGCGAGAGGCTGATCGTGCCCGGGAAATTCATGTGGTGGAAGCTGACGCCCCAGGGCATGGATGGCGCCACCATCAGTTGCGGGTTGCGCATGGCGCTGGCGCGCTTGCAGAACTCGGTCGCGCCAACGATGTCCATCTTCAGCGCCAGGTTCGGGCCGTGCTGCTCGTTGGATCCGACCGGGATCAGCACCGCCTCGACCTGATCGCGGATCGCGTCGACTTCGGGCCAGGACAAGTCAGCCAGCACTAGCGGCTCACCATAATCGGGCATGGGGACAGTCTCCTTCCGTAACCATCACGCGAGGCGGGATCACCCGCGCGCCTTGCGTATCGCCTGATCGAGGTCGGCGATGATGTCATCGGGGTCTTCGATACCGATCGAGACGCGCACCAGATCGTCGCCGATGCCGGCATCCAGGCGGTCTTCCAGCGGCATCGAGCGGTGCGATGACATGGCAGGATAGAGCGACAGCGAGTAGATGTCACCCAGCGACGTGGCCGGCACGATCAGTTCGAGCGCTTCCAGGTAGTCAAAGATATTCTCCTTGGTCGCATCCTTGATCGTGAAGGAGATCATCGCGCCATAGCCCTTTTCGCCGAAGAGCTTCTTCGCCGTCTGGTGGCTCGGGTGGCTCTCCAGGCCAGGGTAATTGACCACGCCGACGCCGGGATGGTCGGCCAGCGCCCGGGCGACGGCCATGGCGTTGGCGCACTGCCGCTCGAAGCGCAGCGGCAAGGTCTTGATGCCGCGCAGCGCCAGCCAGGCTTCAAAGGGGCCGAGGACCGCGCCGGTCAGCTTGGCGAAGTCACTCAACTGCTGGCGGCGTAGCCGGGTGGTGGCCACAACGCCGCCAGTGACGTCGCCGTGCCCGGCCAGGTACTTGGTCATCGAGTGGACGACGAGGTTGGCGCCGTCCTCCATCGGCCGGTAGAGCACCGGCGGGGTGAAGGTCGAGTCGACCAGCACGGTCGCTCCGGCGTCCTTCGCCATGGCGCAGATAGCCGGGACGTCGGTCACCTTCATCAGCGGGTTGGTGATGACCTCGCAGACGATCAGCTCCGGCTGGTGCTGCTCGATGGCCGCACGGGTCGCGTCCAGGTCGGTGAAGTCAACCAGCACGGTCTCCACGCCCCAGTCGGTGAGGTGGCCGCGCAACGTGGCGAAGGTATGGCCGTAGAGGTCGCGCGTCGCCAGGATCGTCGCGCCCGGGCGGACCGAGGTGACGATCGCGGCGTGGACGGCGGCCATGCCGGATGCGAAGGCGATGGCGGTGTGCGTGCCCTCCAGGTCGGCGACGACCTGCTCCAGGGCCGCGGTCGTGGGGTTGCCATAGCGAGTGTAGACGAACTTGGTATCGTCGCCGGCCAGCGCGGCATCCATGACTTCGAGGTCCTGGTAGGCGTAAGTCGAGCCGGGGTAGATCGGCGTCACGGTAGGCGTGAACGTCGGCGCTGCGGGGCGCTCGCCGACGTGCACCGCGCGGGTTGCCAGACCGCGCCGGGTTGCTGTTCTGCGATTTGCTGGTGTGTTCGTCACGTTAGCCTCATATCCCTGCGAATAAGACCCCGCAGTGTAGGAAGCACGCTTCGAGGTGTCAATCCACGCCCAGGTGGCGAATGTGTCACAATCCCGACCTGGAGGTGAGGATGAGCGCGTCGACCCCGAATTTTGCCGACCGGTTCACCGGCTGCCTGCTTGGCATGGCGATCGGCGATGCGCTGGGCACGCCGCATGCCTACCAGCAACCTGGGCGCATCGGCGAACTCGACTACCGACCGCGATCGGTGGCCGGAGAGCCAACCGAGGTGCCGTCGGGGCAGTACAGCATCAACACCGAGCTGGCGCTTTGCCTGCTCGAAACGCTCGTGACCTCAGACGGCTTCGTCGATCCCGAGATGGCGGCCTTCCGGTTCGCTAACGCCGTCGAGCAGCCTGATATCTACCTGCCCAACGCCGATGAGGTGCAGGCAATCGAGCGGGCCGTCGATGAGGAG
>DATGQR010000459.1:0-2305 GCA_035304105.1 Thermomicrobiales bacterium
CCGAGGGTCTTGCCGCCATCGACCAGGTGGCCACGGCGATCCTGGAACTCGAGCGTTCGATCCCAAGCGAGATCGATTGGGCTCTGCAGGTGGATGGCCACACCGACAGCCGGCCGATCAGCAGCTTCCAATTCCCTTCCAACTGGGAGCTCTCCACCGCCCGCGCCATCTCCGTGGTCCGTTATCTCATCTCGCGCGGCGTCTCGCCCAAGCGCCTCATCGCGGCGGGCCATGGTGAGTTCCAGCCGCTGGAGGAGGGCGACAGCGAAGAAGCCCTTCGCCGCAATCGCCGCATCGAGCTGAGGCTGACGAACAGATAGCTACTGCGCCGCCTCCCCTGCGAACTGCAGCTCGGCCAGTCGGGCGTACAAGCCACCCTTGCGCACTAGCGTCGCGTGCGTCCCTTCCTCGACCAAGCGGCCCTCGTCGAGCACCAGGATGCGGTCGGCCTTCTGGATCGTGGCTAGCCGGTGGGCGATGACCAGTGTCGTGCGGCCCTGCATCACCTGCTCGAGCGCCTTCTGGACCGAGACCTCGCTTTCGGCATCGAGCGCGCTGGTGGCTTCGTCGAGAAGCAGGATGGGAGCATCGCGCAAGATGGCGCGGGCGATCGCGATGCGCTGGCGCTGTCCACCCGAGAGCAACACGCCGCGCTCGCCAAGAAGCGTGTCATAGCCCTGAGGCAGCGCCGAAATGAACTCATGGGCCTGCGCCAGCTTTGCTGCACGCACCACTGCATCCATGCCTGCGTCCGGGCTGCCATAGCTTATGTTCCCGGCAACGGTGTCCGCGAAGAGCGCAACGTCCTGCGGCACCAGCGCCATCCGCGCGCGCAGTTGCTCCAGGTCCGCTTCAGCAATCGGAACACCGTCGACGCGGATCACGCCCGCGGTCGGATCGAAGAAGCGCAGCAGCAGGTGGAAGATCGTGCTTTTGCCGGCGCCCGACGGCCCGACGAGGGCTACCGTCTCGCCGGCTCCAACCTCGAACGTCACGTCCTCCAGCGCCGATTCATCGCGCGACGGGTAACGGAAGCTGACGTGGTGAAATGCGACCTCACCGCGGCCGGGGACCGGCAGCGGGATGGGATTGTCCGGCGTGCGGATCTGCGGCTCGATGGCGAGCAACTCGGCCAAGCGCTCGGCCGCGCCTGCTGCCTGGGTGACCTCGCCCCAGACCTCCGAAAGCTGGGCCAGCGCGGCCGCCGCGAACACGGCGTAAAGCACGAACTGGCTCAATCGCCCACCGGTGATATAGCCTTTGACGACGGCATCGGCGCCGAACCAGAGAACGCCGACGACGCTGGCGAAGACGAGGAACATGGTCATCGCCGTGAGGCCGGCCCGCGCCTTGAGCCGCGCCCTCGCCGCCTCGAACGCCGTCTCGACCGCTCCCGCAAACTTCGCCGATACGGTCCGCTCGCTGGTGAAGGCCTGCATCGTGCGCACGGCGCCGAGGTTCTCGGTCGCGAGGGCCGAGGCCTCCGCCAGTGTATCCTGAGCCTTCCGCGACAGCCGCCGCACCAGCCGCCCATAGGCGATGAGCGGCAGCAGGATCACCGGTATGGCAACCAACACCAGGAACGACAGCTGCGCGCTCGTCACGAACATCATCGCCAGCGCACCGACCAGCATGATGGCATTGCGCAGCGCCTGGCTGATCGCTGTGCCCGCTGCCGCCTTGATCTGCGTCGTATCCGCCGTCAGGCGGCTCGTCACCTCGCCGGAGTGGGTGGTGTCGTAGAACTCCGGGCCGAGCCGCGTCAGATGCCGGAACACGTCCGTACGCAGGTCGGCGACCACCCTCTCGCCGAGCCAGTTGACGAAGTAGAACCGGGCCGCGCTCGCCACAGCGAGCACGAACCCGATGAACATCAGCATCGAGAAGTAGCGATGGATGAAGAGGCCATCGGCTCCACCAAAGCCGTAGTCGATCACACGGCGTACGGCGATGGGCAGAACCAGCGTGGCGAGAGCCGCCATCAACAGCGCGATGGCGGCGAGCACCAGCATCCCGGGATGCTTGACGACGTAGGGCTTGAGCTTCAGCAGGGGTCGCAGCGACCGGCGGCGGGCCTCGGCGGTGTCCTCACCTGGCTCTGCCAGCTCAGCCTTGCTCCTTCTTGGCCTTCTCACAACTCGTACCCCGCTGGTCGGCTGAATCGTGACTTTGCTGATCCGTGTTACCGGTCGCCACAGATATGCCAGATTACGGAGCCGGTTCGGGCTGCAGCGATGCCGCACATGCCGGGACGGCTTGTGTCAGGCGGCGCTTTCAACTATGTAGGCCCCTCGACGCATCCCCA
>DATGQR010000460.1:0-8793 GCA_035304105.1 Thermomicrobiales bacterium
GTACGAGTACGGCACCCAGCCGGCGTCCACGATCGCGCGCGTCGCACCCGGCGCGCCGCCCAGCTGCGCGGCCAGCTCTTCGACCAGGACGTAGTTGTCGGCCGTGCCCAGCCCGCGCCCGCCGCTGACGATCACCTCGGCATCTTCCAGGTTGGGCCCTTCCGCGGTCGCCTCCTCGGTGCCCAGCAGCCGCACGCGCAGCGCGCCATCGTCGATGGCGGCCGCCACCGAGCGGACCTCGGCGTTGCCGCCGACCGCTTCGACCGCAAAGGCCTTGGGGCGGATTTGAACCAGGTGCGGGCCGGCGTTGTCGAGCGTGACCGTGCCGACCGTCTCGGCGCCGTAGGGCGTGGTGACCACAATCTGGTCGCCCTCGTAGCGCACGCCGGTGGCGTTGGCGATCGCGCCCAGCCCCAGCTTGCCGACCAGGCGCGCCTGGATGTCGCGCGCGGCAAACATGCTCGGGAAGAGCACCAGGTCGGGGCGTTCCGCCTCCAGCATGGCCGCCAGGGTGGCCACCTGCGGGTCGACGACGTAGTGGCCGAAGCGCGCGTCGTCGCCGAGGTGCACCACGGCCGCGCCGTGCTCACCGAGCGCTGCCACCGTGCCGGCCGCTTGCGGGTGCAGCACGACCGCTTCGGCCGTGCCCAGGCTACGCGCCAGCGTCAGGAGCTCGAGCGAGAGCTTGTGGGGGCCGCCGTCGCTATCGACCTCGACCCAGACCCAGACTCGTCGTGCCGCCATCTGCTCTCCTTCGTGGTACATGTGCGTTCCGTGTTCGGTGTGTCGCCATCGGGCGTTCGTCAGGCGTTAGATGACCTCGATGCGCTTGAGGTAGGCGATGATCTGCTCGACGCTGTCGCCGCCCTCGTCGTAGATCTTGACGCCCTGCTTCTCGACTGTCTCGCTGGCGATGGCGGTGACGCGCTCCTGGGCGCCGGCCTCGCCGACCTGCGCGGCGTCGAGGTCCAGGTCGGCCAGCGTCTTTGTGTCCACCTGCACGCGCTTGGCCTGCATCAGGCCGCGGAAGGTCGGGTAGCGTGGCTCGGCGATGCTGGCCGTCACGCTCACCAGTGCCGGCAGGCTGGCCTGGAGCGTCTGGATGCCGGTGTCGACGGCGCGCTTGACGGTCAGGGTGTCGCCCTCGACGGACGCCTCGCGGGCGAAGGTGAGCTGGGGCAGGTCGAGCAGTTCGGCCAACGCGCCGGGCACCATGCCGCTGTAGGCGTCGGTGCTCTCGGTGGCGCAGATGACCAGGTCGGGAGCCAGCGGGCGGATGGCGGCGGCCAGGGCGCGCGCGGTGCCGAGCGCGTCGGAGCCGGCCAGGGCGTCATCCTGGATGTGGACGGCGTGATTGGCGCCCATGGCCAGTGCGCGGCGCAGCGCGTCGTCGGCGGCCGGCGGTCCCATGGTCACGACGGTGACCTCGCCGCCGTGCTGCTCGACCAGCTGCAGCGCCAGCTCGACGCCGTACTCGTCGGCGGTGTCGAGCACCGACTCGGCGGGGTTGCGCACCAACCGGCGCGTCTGGGGATCGACCACCATCGGCAGGTCCGGGTTGGGCACGTGCTTGACACAGACCACTATATTCATGCTTGAACCTTACGCTGGGATTCCCGATTACATACTCACGAATTCAGCCGCGCAACATCATAGGGGAGCGTCGGAATCAGTTCAACAGCCGCGCCGAACGCCGCTCGCCCAATCAGGACAGCCGTAGGTCAATGAAAATGGCGCCGCGCGCCTCATGATCTGAGTAACGCGCAGCGCCCGGTCTCTTCGATTGGAACGAGATTCGTCGGACCCGAGCCGCTAGTCGTTGAGCATCTCAGCGGGCCAGGTCTCGCGGTTCCAGGCCATCTCCCAGAAGCCGTATTCGTATCGCGAGCTAAGGTCCCACGCCCGGAAGGCAGCCTCGATCTGACGCTCGCTGGCCCCCTCGCCGAGCTCGTTGAAGGCCTTGATCGCCCGGTCGACCACTTCGCCGTAGGCTTCCGACGCGTACTCCTCGATCCAGGCGGCGAAGCGCTCGTCCTCGGGCAGCCCCTGCTCCTTCAGGCGCAGGCCGATGTCGTGGTAACCCCACAGGCAGGGCAGAATCGCCGCCAGGGAAACCAGTAGATCGCGCTCATAGACGCTTGCCAGCAGGTGGTTGAAGTAGGCCGTACAGGCTGGCGCCGGCTCGACCTCGTCAAGCTTCGCCGGGTCGCCGCCGAAGCGGGCGTAAAGCGCCCGCAGCCCGTCAATCTCGATGCCGATGATCGACGTCGCCATGCCCCCAAGCCGGCTCATCATCTCCAGGTCGGGCGAGGACGAGGCCGCGATCGAGAGCACTTTGACGAAGCGCAGCAGGTACTGGAAGTCCTGCTCGATGTAGAAGCGGAACGTCTCCTCCGGCAGGTTGCCAGCGCCGATTCCCTGCACCGTCCGGTGGGCGACGGTGCGTTCGTGGAGCGCGTCGGTGCGCTCGCGAAACCGAGCGAAAAGCGACGTGGCAGTCGCTACCGTGGTCGTCATGGGGTCAACCTCCTCCAACCATCTGCAGCAGCTCGAGCCGATCGCCGGCCGAGATCTCCGTCTCGTCGAATTCGTAGCGCGGGATGATCTCGCCGTTATGCTCGACGGCGACCATCCGGCGCTCGATGCCGCGCTGGTCTAGCAGCTTGCCGATCGTCGTGCCTGGCTCGATCTCGAGTGGCTTGCCATTGAGCTCGATCTTGATCAAAGTCGCTTCGCGTGCCATCAGGGTCTCACCTCCCTGTCAATCGTTTGTCGTAGTCGTTGGCTAGTGGCGTACGGATCTGCCGATTCCAGCAGCTCGCGGCCCAGCGCCACGCCGTGGGCCCCGGCCGCAAGGACGTCGGGCAGCCGATCAATAGTGATCCCGCCGATGGCGATCACTGGGATCTCGACCGCTCCGGCCACTTCAGCCAGCCATTCCAGGCCGCGCCCCGGCTGCCCTTCCTTGCTCGGCGTGTCGTAGATGTGGCCGGCCAACAGGTAATCGGCGCCCACCTCGGCTGCCCGGCGCGCGCCGTCCACGTTGTGGATCGACCGTCCGATCAACAGGCGGTCGCCGGTGAGTCGCCGGGCGTCGTCGACGTCGAAGCTCCGCTCGCCGAGCTGCACGCCGTCAGCGTTACAGAGCAGCGCTACGTCAACGCGGTCGTTGATGATCAGCATCACGTCCGGATGCGCGTCGAGCTCGCGCTGTAGCGAGCGAGCCAGCCTGAGCAGGTCACCGCCGGCCATCTCCCTCACGCGCAGGTGGATCGCGTCGCAGCCGCCGGCCGCCGCGCGCGTGGCGATGCCCAGGTAGTCAACCGGGCGAGTGATGCCCAGTGGGCCGACCAGGTGCAGGCGCGGGACGGCGCTCATTGCCAGACCTCGTTGAATGCGCGCGCGGCAGCGGCCGGGTCGTCGGCGTAGAAGATGGCGCTGACGACGGCGAACCCCGCCGCTCCAGCGTCGCGGACGGCGCGCGCGTTGTCTGGCTTGAGACCGCCGATACCGATGACCGGGACGTCGACCGATCGGACGATCTCGGTGAAGCGCTCGACACCGAGCGCGGGGCCGGCGTCCGCTTTGGTCGCGGTCGCGTACACCGGCCCGACGCCCAGGTAGTCGGCGCCGTGCCTGAGCGCCTCTGCGCGATCCCGCTCTCCCTCCGGTGAGTAGCCGATGATCGCCTCTTCGCCCAGCAACCGCCGGGCGACCTCCACGGGGAGATCCTCGACGCCGAGGTGGACACCGTCGGCGTCACTGGCGAGCGCCAGATCCACGCGGTCATTCACCAGAAAGAGCACACCAGCTTTCGCACACAACGCCCGCAGCGCCAGGGCCGCTTCGAGCGCGCGGCGGTCGGGCCAGCCCTTGGCGCGCAGCTGGATCGCCGTCACGCCGCCGTCGATCGACTGCCGGCAGATCTCGACTGTGCGCTCGACGCTCTCCACACCCGGATCGGTGACCAGGTAGCAGCGCAACGCTTTGGACAGCCGTGCTCGCGTCACCGTCATCACCTGCTGATCCCGGTCGTCGGGCTGCTTGGGACCGCGTGCGGGCGCTTCTCGATGCGCCCTGCCAGATAGGCGTCGCGGCCGGCTTCGATCGCCAGGCGCATCGCCTTGGCCATGCGCGGCGGGTCGCCGGCCTGGGCGATTGCCGTGTTGATCAGGCAGGCATCGGCGCCCAATTCCATGGCCAGCGCGGCGTCGCTCGGTGCGCCGATGCCCGCATCGACGATCACCGGCACGTTTGACTGCTCGACGATCATCTGGATGCGGTCGAAGTGCGTAAGGCCCTGTCCGGAGCCGATTGGCGCGGCCAGCGGCATCACCGTCGCGCAGCCGACGTCCTCAAGGCGCTTCGCCAGGACGGGGTCATCCATGATGTAAGGCAGGACAGTGAAACCCTCTTCGACGAGCGTCTGGGCTGCTTCGAGCGTGCCGACGGGATCCGGGAACAGGTATTTCGGATCGGGGATGACTTCGAGCTTGACCCAGTCTGATAAGCCCATCGAGCGCGCCAGACGCGCGATGCGCACCGCTTCCTCGGCCGTGGCGCAGCCAGCTGTATTGGGCAGGATCTGGTACTTCTCCCAGTCGATGACTTCGAGGATGCTGCGGCTGGCCGGGTCGTCAAAGTCGATGCGCCGCAGGGCGACGGTGATCATCTCGGTCTGCCCGGCTTCGAGGGCGGCGTTCATCTCCTCCGGGTTGCGCCACTTGCCGGTGCCCATGATCAGGCGCGAGCGGAACTCACGGCCAGCAATCACCAGGGGCTTATCGACGCCCACCTGTGGGCGGTCGGAGACGGTCATTGATACATCCTTTCGATGATCTCTTGAAATGCGTGGAAGTGGTTGATTGGCGAATGCCCGCTCCCGACGATGTAGCCGGCCAGCATTCCCTGGTGGACGAACTGCTTGGCGCGCTCGGTCGCGTCGTGGAGCGAGAGCCCGCGCGCCAGGCCGGCGGCGATCGCGGCGCTCAGGCTGCAGCCGGTGCCGTGGGTGTGGCGCGTATCGAGATGCTTTGCCCGGAACCAGGTTTCGCCGTTCGAGTCCATCAGCAGGTCGTCGGCCGAGTCCTCTCGGTGGCCGCCCTTGACCAGCACCGCGCGGGCGCCTGCCTCCAGCAGCGCCTCGGCCGCCCGGCGCATGTCGTCGTCGTCGCTGATCTCGATACCGGTCAACGCACTCGCCTCGCGCAGATTAGGCGTGATGACGGTCGCCAGCGGCATAAGCTCCTCCTTCAACGAGCCGACGGCGTCGGCTTCGAGGAGCGGGTAGCCGGTCGAGGTGAAGGCGACGGGGTCGACGACCACCGGCAGCTCGGGGTGCTCGACGAGCACTTCGACGATCGCCCTGATGATCGTGCGATTGGCGAGCATGCCGGTCTTGGCGGCGCGGGGAGCGATGTCGTCGATCACGGCGCGCATCTGCTCGGCGACTAGCGCCGGCGGCAGGTGCAGCGCGTTGCGCACCTCCACCGTGTTCTGCGCGGTGATTGCGGTAATGGCCGAAGTACCGAAGACCCCAAGCGCGGCGAAGGTCTTGAGGTCGGCCTGAATCCCGGCGCCGCCGCCGGAATCCGAACCGGCGATCGTCATGGCGGCCGGCCAGGCCGCGTGGTGGTCGTTTTCAGGCATCTCGTCTCCTCCCATACGGCGTGGGTACGCCGGCAGTGACGAGACGCCAGGTGGAGAGCTGGTCCTGAACAAAAACACCGTCAACCTCAAGAGGCGACGGTGCATCTTCCGCATTTGACCCGGTGCCGTCCCTACGCTGGTACAAACCAGATCAGGTTCGGAGGGTTAGCCGGCAAACCCGGCACTCTCAGCGCGTTCGCGCTCCCCTGGCATCCGTCGTTCAACTCTTCGTCTAGTCTATCAGCAAGCGCCCCGGAATGCCGCTGTAGCAGATCGAAGGAGTCTCGATGAAGTTCGGATATGCTGACGAGATCCTCGCAGTCGCGCCGCGCCTGGTGGCGGGCGTGATCTGGTGCAAAGGGATCGACAATTCTGGATACGTTCACGAGTTCGACGAACTCTTGAGCGAAGCGGAAGCGGTCACGCGCGAGCGCTTTCCAGACCCACCCATGATCGCCCGCGACCAGTCGATCGCTGCCTGGCGCGCTGTCTACTCTCAGCTTGGTCTCACGCCGAATCGTTACCCCTGCGCGGCGGAGAGCCTCATTCGCCGGGTGGTGACCGACGGTTCGATTCCGCGCATCTCACCTCTGGTTGACTTGTGCAATGCCGCTTCGCTGACCCACGCCATCCCAGTCGCGCCGTTCGACCTGCGCAACGTCGTCGGCTCGGTTATCGTGCGCCGGGCGCGTGGCGGCGAGGTCTACCGGGCGATCGGTTCGACCGAACTCCAGCCCGTCGAGGAGGGTGAGGTGGTCTACGCCGACGACACCGACGAGGTGCTATCCCGCCGCTGGAACTGGCGCCAGACGGGCAAGAGCGCGATCCAGCCCGACTCCAACGACATCCTGATCACCACCGAGGCGGTTCACGAAAAAGCGCGCACCGCCGTCGAGAACGTGCTCGCGATGCTGACGATCCGGCTTGCCGACCATCTCGACGGCAGCTGCCAGATCGAGGTGCTCACGGCCGAGGATCCGTGGAGCGAGCGCCCGTAGCCGGGTTGCGGAGCCCGTCTTGCGGGTCCGTCCGGACACAACTACACTGCCACAGCGCGAGTCAGGTCTAGGGAGAGGGAGGTCTGCGCGACTATGGAAGACAACCGGCTGGTACTGCAACAGGCGGTGGCCGAGTTCATCGGCCCGTTTGCCCTGGTGTTCCTGGGCGCCGGCTCGATCATTATGACCGGTGGGCAGGATCTGGTGGCGATCGCGCTCGCCCATGGCCTGGCGCTGGGCGTGATGATCGCCGCGGCCGGGCACATCTCGGGCGGCCACTACAACCCGGCGGTGTCGATCGCGCTGGCCATCGCCGGCAAGATTGAGCCACAACGGGCGGTTATTTATGTGGGCGCGCAGATAATCGGCGCGATTGCGGCCGCGCTCTGCCTGGTCGCGATTTTCACCGGCGACCAGATTGACGCCGTGAAACTCGGCACGCCGGTCGTCGGCGAGAGCTTCGACGCCACAGCCGCGCTTTTCGCCGAGGTGATTCTGACGTTCTTCCTGATGTTCGTGATCTTCGGCACGGCGGTCGACCAGCGCGGCCCCAAGGCGATTGCCGCGCTGGCAATCGGCCTCACGGTCACCGCTGATATCGTCGCCATGGGTGCGGTGACCGGTGCGGCAATGAACCCGGCGCGCCACCTGGGCCCGGCGCTCGTCGATGGCACCTGGGGCGACTTCTGGGTGTGGTGGATCGGCCCGATCGTGGGCGCGGCGCTGGCGGCGATCATTTTCAACTGGGTACTGCTCGATTTTGTCGGACCAAGCGACGCGGCCCGTGACGATGAGGGCGCCCTCGTACCCGATCAGGAGCAGCCCAGCCAGCGCCGCCGTCGCCGGCGGCGGTAGGCCCGCTTGAAGCGATGTTGCACAATAGAAGCTGAGTAGACCTGAAGCAGCCACACGGAAAGGACTCGCAACATGGCCAAACTCGATGGCGTGAAGGTCGCTATGGTGCTCGCTGACAACTTCGAGGACTCGGAGGCGATCGAGCCGAAAAAGCACCTCGAGGAGCTTGGCGCTACCGTGACGGTCGTCGGTCTCGAAGCCGGTGAGATCAGCGGCAAGAAGGGCGCCACGCTCAAAGCCGATACCACCTTCAAGGAGACCAGCCCCGACGAGTTCGACGCGATGATCATCCCCGGTGGCGGGTCGCCCGAGAACCTGCGCATCCATGACGAGGCGGTCTCCTTCGCGCGCGAAATGGTCGAGAGCGGCAAGCCGGTGGCCTCGATCTGCCACGGCCCCCAGCTGCTGATCTCGGCCGACGTGCTGCGTGGCAAGACCGTCACCAGCGTCAACAAGATCCGTGATGACGTCATCAACGCTGGCGCCAACTACGTCGACGAGGAAGTCGTCATCGACGAGAACCTCATCACTTCGCGCGTGCCGAAGGACATCCCGGCCTTCAACAAGGCCTTCGCCGAGGCGCTCGCGAAGGTGCCGGCCGCGTCCTCCTAGGGCGCGCATCGGTATAGTTTGATCCCGGCAGCCGTAGCCTCCGCGCTGCGGCTGCCTTCTCTATGATTGGGCCCTGCCGGCCACACGGGCCGGCGCGTCACTGCCGACGATCCCCGCGCCGCGCCCGGGATCTTGAGACACGGACTGGAACGGCATGCCCGGACTCGAACTCACGGAACTCGCCCGCACGGTGCTGACAACGCTCGGATATCCGGGCATCGTGGTCCTACTCGTCGTCGAAACCGTCTTCCCGCCCATCCCTTCGGAGATCATCCTGCCACTCTCCGGCTTCCTGGCCAGCGAAGGCGACTTCCACGTCGTCATCCTCATCCTCTTCGCGACCTTCGGCTCGGTGCTCGGCTCGTTGATCCTCTACGCCATCGGGCGCACGGTGTCGCTGCCGCGTCTCTACCGGCTCTTCGACCGCTATGGGACTTACATCTTGTCCGGGCCGGAGGATCTCCGAAAAGCCGAGGAGTGGTTCGCGCGCTATGGACGCTGGGCGGTCGCGATCGGGCGACTGGTGCCAGTCGTCCGCAGCCTAATCTCGATCCCGGCCGGGCTGGCGCACATGTCAGTTCTGGAGTTCTGCTTGCTGACGGCGCTGGGCAGTGGCATCTGGAACACGCTGCTGATCGGCGCAGGCTGGCTCCTGGGCAGCCAGTGGGAGGACGCGTCA
>DATGQR010000461.1:0-4263 GCA_035304105.1 Thermomicrobiales bacterium
CGAGAGCTGGCTGTGACGATGACTGACGCGCGGGCGGGGAGTTCGCGATGAACCAGCTGCTGGAACTGCTGAACACCATTCTCCCGGGAATCTGGCGCCATCGGTGGGGCGCGCTGCTGGTCGCTATGCTGCTGGGAGCCGCGGGCGCCGTTGCCGTCATGCGGATTCCCAACAGCTACGAGGCGACCTCGCGCGTCTATGTGGACACGCAGTCCATCCTGCAGCCGCTGATGGTCGGCCTGGCGATCCAGCCCAACGTCGAGCAGCAGGTCGGCATGATGGCCCGGACCCTGATCAACCGGCCGAACATCGAGCGCGTCATGCGCATGGCCGACCTGGACCACATGGCCGAGACGGAGCAGAAGCGCGAGGCACTGGTCGACCATCTCATCCGCGAGATCCGGTTCAGTTCCGCCGGCTCCACCAACCTGTATCACATTGCCTATCGCAGCCACACGCCGGAGGCCGCCCGCAAGGTGGTGCAGTCGCTGCTGGACATCTTCGTCGAGAGCAACCTGGGCGACAAGCGACGTGACCGGGAGCAGGCGCGGCGCTTCATCGACGAGCAGATCGCGGTCTACGAGAAGCGGCTGCAGGACGCCGAGGAGGCGCTGCGGGACTTCAAGATCCGCAACCTCGGTTCGATGCCCGGCGCCCAGCAGGACTTCGTCTCGATGGCGCGCGACGCCCAGGCGGAGCTCGACCAGGCGCGATCGGAACTCCGCCAGGCCGAGAGCGCGCGCGACGCGCTGCGGCGCGAGGTCGCCCTGGAGATGCCGGCGAGCAGCCTGCCCGGTTCGCTGGCCAGCGCCGAACCGCCCCGCATCACCGACACCGACGTGCGCCTGCAGAACGCGCGGCAGCGGCTCGACGAGCTGCTGGTCCAGTTCACCGATGCCCACCCCGACGTCGTGAGCCTGCGCCACATCATCGGCCAGCTCGAGGAGCAGAAGCGCAAGGAGATCGAGGCGGATGCGGCGCGCCGGCCGACCGAGCGCGCGCCCGCGCTCCCGGTGGGCGGCGACGGGGCCTACAGCGTCATCCGGGCCTCGCTCGCAGCGGCCGAGGCGCAGGTGGCGTCGCTGCGCTCGCGCGTGGCCACCGCGCAGGCGCGGGTGGCGGCGGCGACCCGCGCCGCACAGTCGATTCCCGAGGTCGAGGCCGAGCTGGCGCAGCTCAATCGCGACTACGAGATCAACCGCACGAACTACGAGCAGCTGCTCGCCCGGCGTGAATCGGCGCAGCTCGCCGGCGAGATGGAAACCACCGCGGGCGGGGCGCAGTTCCGCATCGTGGACCCGCCCCGGGTCTCGCCCGATCCGGTCTCGCCGAATCGCCCGATCCTGCTGGCCGGCGTGCTGGTCGTCTCGCTCGGCGTGGGCATCGCCTATGCGTTCCTGCGTGCGCAACTGAAGCCCGCCTTCTTCACCATCAAGAGCCTGCGCGATGCAACCGAGCTGCCGTCGCTGGGCGCCGTGACGCTGGTCCAGTCGGCGGGCGCCCGATGGCGCAAGCGCCTGGGTGTGCTCGGATTCTCCGGCGCGACCCTGCTGTACGTGGGCGTCTTCGCGCTCGCGGCCGTTTACCTGGCCATGAGCCCATCCTCGCCGATCGTGCGCCTCCTCACGGGATTCCTCAAATGAGCCTGATCGAACGTGCCATGGGCAAGGTGCATGGCGCACCGTCGGATCACGGCCGCGCCGTGGCCGAGCAGCCAGCAAACGTCGTGCAATCCGCGCCGCCCGAAGTCACCGCCGAAGCCAAGACCGTCCCGGAAATCCAGACGCCTCCCACTACGGTGGAGATTTCCCTCCAGCGCCTGGCCCGTCAGGGTTTCATCGCCCCGGGCACGGCGGCCAACCGGACGCTCAGCGAGTTCCGGATGATCAAGCGGCCCCTGCTCTTCAATGTGTCCACGCGGCGGTCGTCGCCCCTCGCCAATGCACGCCGCATCATGGTCACCAGCGCCCTGCCGGGCGAGGGCAAGACCTACTGCGCGATCAACCTGGCGCTCAGCATCGCGGACGAACGCGACCATTCCGTCCTGCTGGTCGATGCCGACGTGGCTCGTCCCAGCGTTCCGGAAACCCTGGGCCTGTCACCCAGGCCGGGGCTGATGGACGCGCTCGACGATCCCGCCGTCGACGTCAGCAGCCTGGTGCTGCCCACATCGATCGACCGCCTGTCGCTGCTCATGGCTGGAACTCCCCACGACAAGGCCACCGAGATGCTGGCCAGCAGCGCCATGAGCGAGCTGATGAAGCAGCTCACCAGCCGCTTCCCGGACCGGATCATCGTCTTCGATTCGCCGCCCCTGCTCGCGACCACCGAGGCCAGCGTACTCGCGTCGCACATGGGCCAGATCGTCCTGGTGGTGGAGTCAGGACGGACGGACCGTGGCGCGGTCACCGCCGCACTTTCCGCGCTCGAGAATGCGCCGGGCGAGATCAGCACCTTGATGAACAAGGCGCCGGCGCGCACCCGCAATGAATTCCTTCCCTACCATGGGTACGGCTATGGCTATTGAGCAGCTTCGCCGAATCGGTCTTGCCTGCGCGATTTCGGTCTCGGCCGTCGGCGCAGCGACGGCGCAGGTGGCCCCGCCCGGGCCCCCATCCGGCGGCATCCGCGGCGCGGAACCCGCGGGCGACTTCACCCCCGGGTTGAACGTCCCAGCATCCCGGGATGTGACGCCCGGCCCGCGGTCCGGGCCGGTCCTGAGCTTCGGCATTCGAAATCGCCTCCTCCTGTCCGACAACATCGACCTGGAGCCCCCGGGCGACGAGCGCGACGGCTTCATCCTCGAAGTCAGCCCGACCCTGCGCGCGGAGATCAACCGGCCGCGTCTGCAGGCCGAACTCGACTACACGCTTCGCAACTTCTACACGCGGCCGGACGTCGGCTATGAAGGACCGCAGCACGAGGTGCGCGGCCTGGGCAACATGGCGCTGAAGGACGACTGGCTCTGGCTCGCCGGCCAGGCCCTGGTCCACGAGGTCAACACCTCGCCCTTCGATCCGAGCTCCGCCGACCCGGGAAGCCGTGTCGGCAACCGGACCGGCTACCGGCGCTTCGACGTCTCGCCCTATGTGCGCGGGCGGCTGGGGGCTCAGACCACCTACCTTGCCGGATACGCCTTCAACGCGGTCCGGTACAGTGGCGACCAACCCAACAGTACGGCTCACCGCGTGCACGGGCAGGTCGTCCGCGATCCCTCGCTGCGGCGCTTCGGCTACGAGATCAGCGCGGACGGATCGCGGCGGGACTTCGACGGCGGCGGGGACTTCGAGACGACGAACGCCCGGCTGCTCGGGCTCTATCGGCCGGGCCGCACGCTCACGATCGGCGCCGGCGCCGACTACACCCGCATCAATGTGGTGACGTCCGATTCGGGCGAGACCGGCGGCTGGGGCCCGGTCGTGTTCATGGGCTGGCGGCCGACACCCCGCACCGAGCTCACGCTGCTCGCCGTCGATGCCTACTACGGGAACTACGGTACTGCCACGCTGTCGCACCGCACGGGCAACTGGCACCTGGACGTGCGCTACGAGCAGGGCATCATCGACGGCTCGGAAGGCGGCCTCGTCTATGCCGGCGGCCGTACCGGATTCGATCCCGGCCAGCCCGCCGATCCGGCGAATCCGGTCAGCGAGGGGCTGGGCGATCTCGGCACCCTCCCCGGCTTCGGCACGCCGCTCGCCACGGGCCTGCTCGGCACCGCGCTGGTGGACCAGCGCCGGCTGACGGCCACCCTCGGCTGGCTGCGGCAGCGCAATTCGGCGGCCCTCACCCTCTTCACCAGTCGGAACGAGGCGGTGCAGACGAACGTGCCGCTGCCCGGCTCCATCGTGGGCCTCGACGACCTCGAGCAGCACGGCGCCATCCTTCGCTACGACCGCCGCATCTCGCTGCAGACCACCGGCACCCTGCAGGGCGCCTTCACCCGGTCCGAAGCCCAGTCCGGCGCGCTCGAAAGCGACCTGGTCGTACTCGACGCCATACTGAGCCGCAGTTTCAGCCGCCACATCATCATGTCGATCGGATACCGCTGGACCGAACAGAGCGGCACGACGGAGTACCGGGAGAACGCGGTCATTGCGACGCTGGACTACCGCTTCTGAACACTTGAACCGAGGCTAGGGCATGTACGAGCAGTTCTTCGGCCTCACGGCGCGACCTTTCCAGCTGACACCGGATCCCGACTTCTTCTTCGGCAGCCGGGGGCACAGCCGCGCTCGCGCCTTCCTCGAGTACGGGCTGCAC
>DATGQR010000462.1:0-8356 GCA_035304105.1 Thermomicrobiales bacterium
CACGTGGTGGATCGCGCCGTAGCTGGCGACGATCAAAGTTCCGCTGCCGGCGCAGCGCAGCATGAACAGCCCCTCGCCGCCGAAGAAGGTCCGGCCGCCGCCCCAGGACGTGTCGACGTCGATCGACGTTGAGGCCGCCACGAAGCTGCCCGACTGCACCTTGTATTCCTCGTTCCGCAGCTCGAAGACGGCCATGTCGCCGGGCAGCGCCGGTCCCAGAATCAACTGTCCGCCCGTGGCGTCGGCACTGTAAGTCGTCATGAAGAAGGATTCGCCACCAAACGCCGCCCGCTTAATCGAGCGAAAGATCCCGCCGGTCGCGCCGGTTTCGACCTGGATGTGCGGATCCATGCTGATCATGGCCCCGCCTTCGACTCTGATCTGCTCGTGCGGGTCGAGTTCAACACGTGTTATCGAATAGGACGGCTGGTAGAGGATCTCGGTACGCATCGGCGATTCTTTCCTAGCCTGATCACAGACTCGCCCCTGAAGCGTACTTGATGCTGGGACGGGACATATGGGCCTGAAACCTCATGTGTGGCAGACTGCGCCCATCGATCGGTGGGGAGCCGCGAGTGAGCGACCGTGCGCGCGACAGCCAAACTGGGATCACGACGCTCGATGTAACCAGATCGCAACGCTCGCGCGCCGACCTCTTGGCCGCTTTACGCGCCCGGGCGATCCCGGTGATTGCCTACTTCGGCGCGCTGGTCGTCCTGCTGCAGTTCTACTCTTGGTTCCGCAAGACCTACTTCCAGCGGCCGGCGGAGATTGCGTTCCGAAACGCGCTCGACGTGATCGAGTTCCAGGCGCGCATCGGGCTGGCCGTCGAACGCGTCGAGCTGCCGCTGCAGGATTGGACGCTCCAGCACGCGTGGCTGATCGACGCGATGAATCTCTATTACCGGCAGATGAAGCCCGCGCTCTACATCGCCGCGCTACTGTGCCTGGTGCTGGCCCCGCGCGCCTTTCCGCGCATCTGGTGGGGGTTCGTCATCGCGACCGCGATCGGGTTCCCGATGTACGCGCTGTATCCGCTCGCGCCGCCGCGACTGATGGGGCCGTTCGGCTATCCGTTCGTCGATACGCTGGAGGTCTTCGGCGGCGTGCAATCGTCGAGCGAAGGTCTGGGCGGCGCCAACCAGTACGCGGCGATGCCGAGCATGCATATCTGCTGGTCGATTTTCGCCGCATTCTGGCTGGCGGCCGCGCTCCCCTGGCGGCGCATTGGACTGGCGCTGGGCGCGCTGCACGTCGCGCTGATGAGCTTCTCGGTCGTCGTCACTGGCAACCACTACGTCCTCGACGTCATCGCTGGCGCGCTCGTGGCCGGCGTGGCGATCGTGATCGCTGGCAGGCTGCCGGAGTATCCCGGGCGGGCGCTGGTCAACTGGATTCGGCGGCGGGCAACCGCCCGGGCTGCGCCTCATGCAAGAGCCGGCTAGCGCGGATGGCTCGCCGCTGACGCCCGGCTGTGGGCCGCGATAACGCTTGAAGATTGTCATGTAGACTCACGCGCGAACATTGAAGCTGGACCCGGTAGTGTGATCGGTAGCACTGATCCAGACAATGGTCGGCTGGTAGGGAAATCGTCTGAGGTTGTATCAAGGACTTTCCCCATTCGATGACGCCGCGCGGCGATCCCGCGAACGCGTGCCGCCCTCGTTCGCGCGCTGGCCATACTGGCCCGACGCCGCCGCGTTGGCTGGCCTGGGCGCCGCGACCATCGTATCGGCCTTCCTGCTGTTCTATGGCGGGACGCTGATCGGCCAGGACTCGGCAACCCAGTTCTACCCCTGGTACGAATACCTCGGCGATCGCCTCAGGGACGGCGACATCCCCGGCTGGAATCCCTATCAATTCGGTGGTGCGCCGTTCGCGGCCGATCCGCAGTCCGGCTGGATGTACTTCCCGGCCATGGCGATCTTCAGCCTGCTTCCGCTCGGCCAGGCCGTGCCGACCTTCATCATGTTCCATCTGGCCCTTGCAGGCGTCGCGACCTACGCCCTCGGGCGTGTCCTGCGGCTGGCGGCCAGCGGCGCGCTGATCGCGGCGGTCAGCTTCCAGCTCTCCGGCCCCCTGATCAGCCGGGCCGTGTGCTGCCCGGCATCGTTCGAGGTATCGACCTGGGCGCCGGTCGCGCTGCTCGGCGCGGAACTCGCGATTCGCGCGCACGACAAACTCGTGCGCCTCACCGGCTGGATCATCGCCGGGCTGGCGGTCAGCCAGGCGCTGGCGGCCTGGCTGGGGCAGGGCGCTTACTACCTGCTCTTGATGCTGGGCGCCTTCGTCGCCTTTCGTACCCTGATTGCCCCGGCCGTCACCGCGCGCGCGCTCAAGCTCCGCGTCTGGGACCTGCTGCGTCACGGCGGCGCGATCCTGTTGATCGGTTTCGGGCTGGCCGCCGCCGGGGTCCTTCCGCGGCTCGCCTACATCCAGCGCTCAAACCTGGCCGGCGGCGAGTACAGCGGCCACAACTCCTGGGCGGCGGCCATCGGCGGCATTACGCCCGGGATGCTGATCGACCGCATCCTGGACCCGACTTTGTACTACCCGGGCGCGATCACCGTTCTGCTGACGATCAGCAGTGTCTACCTTGCGCGGCGCTGGCAGGCCAGCGGGTTCTTCATGGTCTTCGGCCTGTCGGCTCTGCTGCTGGCCGCGCCGTGGGATACCCCGCTCCACCAACTCCTCTACGTCACCCTGCCGCGCTTCGAGGTGCTCCACGAGCATCGCCCCGAGCGCATCTCGATGGTCGGCTTCCTGGCCATCGCGATGCTGGCCGGGACTTCCGGCAGCGCGCTGAGCCGCGAGCGCGTCCCGCGTCCGGGCACCCGCGCCGTCCTGGGCGGGGCGGCCGGTCTCGCGCTGCTCCTGCTCGCGTTGCGAGCGGATTCGGCGCTGGAGACGCTCGGCTGGGGCGCGGCCGGTTTGGGGCTCGTCGGCGCGCTCCTGTTCCTCAGCATCCCGACCATGCGCAGCGTCGTCCCGGCGTTACTCGCGGTGCTGATCGTCGCCGACCTGCTGCTGGGCTTCCAGGCGCTCTCCAGGCGCGCGCCGTTTGGGGGGTTCCATCGTGTGGATATTGAGAGCTACTACGCGCCGCGCAGCGCGGCCGTCTTTCTCGAGGATCGCGCCGTTGAGGGTAAGGGACGCTACCTCGGCTACGACGCCGCGCTGCGCGCCATCGCCGATGGCCAGCAGGTGCTCTACCGCTATCAGTTCGCGAGCGATGACACCGCCGCGCTGGTCGTCAACAACCGCGGCACCCTCCTCGGCATCGAGGACATCCAGGGTTACAACCCGGTCCAGCCCCAGCGCTTTACCGAGTACCTGACGGCGCTCAACGGTCACCCGCAGGAGTACCACGACGCCAACGTCTACTTCGGCGGCTTCAACTCGCCGCTGCTGCACCTGCTGAACGTGCGTTACATCGTCATCCCCGCCAACGAGGAGGCCGGGCGGCCCGATCTCCAGACGCTCGACCGCGTCCTGCCGACCGTCTACGAGGACAGCCGCGTCGCAATCCTGGAGAACGTCGATGCGATGCCGCGTGCCTGGATCGTCCACGACGCCCGGCAGATCGAGACCGGTGAGGCGCTGCGGCTGATCGACTCCGGCCAGGTGGACCCGCGCCAGACGGCGTTGCTCGAAGAAGAGCCCCCGCCACTCGCGCCAGCGACCGATCCCGCCGCCGACCGCGCCGAGCTGATCGACATCGGCCCGGATCACCTGGAGATTCGCACCTTCAGCGATGCTCCTGGCCTGCTGATCCTCAGCGAGGCCTACGACCCTGGCTGGCGCGCCACGATCGATGGTGAGGAGACCGATGTGCTGATCGCGGACCATCTGCTGCGCGCAGTCCCGCTGCCAGCCGGCGAGCACGTCGTCGAGCTGCGCTACGCGCCGCCGACCTTGCGAATCGGACTGGCGATCACCGGCATCACCATTTTCAGTCTCCTGATGCTCGTGAGCCACCAGGTCTGGCTACGCTGGCTGGCGCGCTGACCCGTCCGGCCTTTGGACCATGCAGGCAAGTCCTTGCCCGCAGAGTGCGCGGCCAACAGATATCGGCAGGTTCGAGCGAACCTGCCCGATGATGTGGGGGTACCCCCGGCAGGACTCGAACCTGCGACATTCGGCTTAGAAGGCCGACGTTCTATCCGCTGAACTACGGGGGCGCGGCAACCCTAATTATAGGCCTTCAGGTGCGCCGCTGTTGGCGGATGCGCTGCCCCTCTGCGCGTAGCGCGTCGGCGTACTCCTGCAGCACCTCGCGCAGCTTCTCGCCCGCGCCAGAAATCGTCACCATCGTGACCTTGCCCTTGCCGACGTTGGTCTGGATCAGGAGCTCGGCGTGGACCGCTGGCAGGATCCCCTCGCGGCCGCCGCGCACGAAGACCTGGTTTGGCCGGCCGGTGCGGCCGGCCCGGTAGCCACGCTCCTTGAAGAACGCCACGGCGAAGTCGATCGTCTCCTCCAACCCGGCATAGGAGACGACCTTGCGCTGGAACGCGGTGCGCTCCAGCTCTTGCTCGATCGCCGCGCGGTCTGGAGGCGCGCCGCTCATTCGTCCTGCCCGATCTCCCAGGAATCGCCCGGCGCCATGACTTTGCACTTCGCCTGCGTCTGCGCTTCGACCTTGGACTTGAACGCCTGCGGGTCCTGCTCGATCGGCGGGAAGGTGTTGTAGTGACACGGCACGACCGTCTTAGGCCGCAGGAACTTGACTGCCTTCACCGCGTCGTCCGGACCCATCGTGAAGTGATCGCCGATCGGGATCACGGCCACGTCCAGCTCCTCGTCGCCGATCAGCTGCATGTCCATGAACAGGCAGGTGTCGCCAGCGAAGTAAATTGTCTTGCGGTCGTTGCCCTCGCCGAGCTTGAGGATCAACCCGGTCGGCACGCCGGGCGCGACGACGTTACCGTTCTCATCGGTCCAGGTCGAGGTGTGCCAGGCCGGCACCATCTTGACCGAGCCGCCGTCGAAGCGGTAGGTGCCGCCGATGTTCATCCCGACGGTGTTGGCGCCCTTGGTGGCCAGCACGTTGGCCAGCTCCACGGTTGAGACCACCGGGCAGCCGGTGCGCTTCGAAAGCTCGATGGCGTCGCCAACGTGGTCGTTGTGCGCATGCGTGATGAAGATGTAGTCCGGCGAGACGCCATCGGCCGAGATCTTCGCCGTCGGATTGCCGGAGATGAACGGGTCAATCGCAATCGTCAGGCCGCCGGACTGGACCGTGAACGCGGAATGGCCGATATAGTTGAGTGTCGTCACAACGCTCCTCCTTATCTCGAACTCTCGCACTTCCCGGGGCGTCTTGGCCTGATCCTAGTTTCGCCGGCCTATGCCTGCAAATCGCGGGCGGCCGTCGCACGCGGCTCAGGCCGTCGAGCCGCGCTCGTAGACGATATGCCCATCGACGATCGTCATGTCGACCTTGACCTCACCAAGCGCCTCAGGATCCACGCTCTCCAGATCGGTATTGAAGACGGCCGCGTCGCCCAGCATGCCGGGAGCCAGCGTGCCCTTGATCTTCTCCTCGAACGAGGCATAGGCGCCGTTGTAGGTGTAGGCGCGCAGCGCCTCGGCCAGCGAGACCGACTCCTCAGCCCACATCAGGTCGCCTTCCTCGCTCCTGCGCGTCATCATCGTCTGCAGCCCCAGCGCCGGATTGGTGTCGACCACCGGCGCGTCCGTCGAGGCGGCTGCCACAATGCCGTGCTCGTAGAAGGTGTTCATGCCATAGGCGTAGCGAATGCGGTCCCAGCCCAGGTTCTGGATATAGGCCTTGTTGAAGAAGTAGAGGAAGCTCGTGCCCGGGATCGGAACCGCCCCGACGCGCTTGATGCGATGGACCATGTCGAGGTCGATGATCGAACAGTGCTCGATGCGGTGGCGGTGGTCCGGCCGCGGCGCCCGCTCCAAGGCCTCCTCGTAGGCGTCGAGCAGCAGGCTGATTGCGGCGTCGCCGATGGCGTGAGCGCAGAGCTGGAAGCCAGCCAGGTGCGCGCGGATCATCTTTTCCTTGATCTCCTCCGGGTCGTACATCCAGAGGCCGACGTTGTCCGTCTCGCCCTCGTATGGTTCGCGCATCCGGGCCGTGCGGCCGCCGATCGAGCCATCCAGGAACAGCTTTGCCGGGCCGATGCGCAGCCACTCGTCGCCGAAACCGGTCTTGATGCCCAGCGATTCCAGGCTGTCCAGCGTCTCGTCGATCATCATCATGAGGTAAGTGCGCACGGGCAGCTCGCCGGCCGCGGCCAACTCCTCGTAGGCCAGCATGTGGTCGGACGTGCGCACGCCGGCCTCCGCGACGCTGGTCACGCCCTGGGACAGGAACTGCTTGCCAGCCGCGATGAGCGCTTCCTTACCCTGCGCCAGCGTGGGAGGCGGGATCAGATCGCGCACCAGATTCTGCGCCGCCTCGCGCAGCACGCCGGTCGGCTCGCCGCGCTCGTCCCGGTCGATCGTTCCGCCGGGCGGGTCCGGGGTCTCGTTGGTGATGCCGGCAAGCTTCAGCGCCAGCGAGTTCGCCACCGCGATGTGTCCGCAGGCGCGCACGACGACCACCGGATGGCGTGGCGAAACCTCGTCGAGGTCCCAGCGCGTCGGATGGCGCTGATCCTCCAGGCGTGCCTGGTCGTAGCCGCGTCCGGTCACCCACTGCCCCTCAGGCGTCGCTTCGACGCGCTCGCGCACGCGCGCGACGATGTCGGCGATCGTCGCGTTGGGCGGGCTTGAAGCGTCCACCTGCGCCAGCCCCAACCCGAGGTAAAGCGGGTGGCAATGAGCGTCGTTGAGGCCGGGCGTCACCGTGCGGCCTTCGAGGTCGACGATCGTCCAGCCCGGGCGCTTCCAGGACAGCACGTCCTTATCGTTACCGACCCAGGCGACCTTGCCGTTGACGATCGCCACACCGGTGGCGTCCGATGCGCCGAGCTCGCCCGTCAGCACCTTCCCGTTGAAGAGGATGATGTTCCCGCTTCGATCAGTGCCCACCGCTCCCTGCTCTCCTGTGTGCCATCCAATAGTCCTCATCCGAACGTGGATTGTAGCCCTGCGACGCCGGTGAAGTTGCCGGGGATCGTGAATTATGGGACGATTTCGGGCGGCTGCCGTATCTTGGCGGCGGCCGTCACCAGGTAGTCAGGCACGACTAACTAAAGGAGACAAGCTGTGGGCTGGGGGATAGCCGGGGGAGTGCTCGGGATCATCTTGATGTTCGGGGCGTATAAGTGGGCCACCAGCTGGGCCACCGCGCGCGCCGGTGGCACCTACATACCGACGATCGGCAGCCGCCCGCGCCGTCTGGCCGGCGTGCCGGAAGAAGCGCCGCCCGACGCCATCATGCCGCCAGCCATGGAAGTCCTGCGCTACGGGGAAGAACCGGTGGTCGTCCCGGACGCCAGCGAACGGAGTGACGAGCAGGCCGGCGACGCCCCGGTGATTGTTCAGGAGGAGGCCGGCGAGGCGATGGCGCCGGAAGCCGAGGAAGAGATCGAGACGATCTCGGCTGGCGAGGGTTCTGGCGTGGTCATCGCCAGTGTCGTTCGCGGCGCCAAGGACCAGGGCGAGTACGTCGTCATTGAGAACACTGGCGCGACGGCGGTCCAGCTCAAGAACTGGAAGCTCACCGACAGCAACAGCCGTAACGAATACGTCTTCGGAAACGTCGTGATCCGCGCTGGCGCCAGCCTGCGCGTCCACATGTGGGCCGGCAAGGACACCGCCACCGACGTCTACGTCGGACGCCGGCGCAGCTGGTGGAGCGAGGGCGGCGACGTCGCCCAGCTCTACGACGCCTCGGGCCACCTGGTCTACAGCCAGTCCGTCGCCGTCGCCGACGACTAGCGCCACCTCGTTCGCAACATTTCGCCCATCAGGCAGGGCGTATCCGCCCACAGCACGTATCCCGGCCCCGCGCCGGGATACGTGCTTTTCACCGCCACTTACCACTATCCAGATCGAGGCAATCTACCCGTTCAGGATCCGGAGGGATCGGGTAACCACGGAGTGGGTGCTATCTCCACCCGGCGTTGATCTACGTGCTGGTTACCGGCTAGAGACAAGCTCCACCCCTACGATAAGCGCCTAGTGTCGCGCCCATGTGCAATCGGCCATTCACAGCGTGATGTGATTCGGCGTGGCCGCAAAGCGAAAACGAGCGAGGCGGAAATCGCCTCACTTGCCTTCGAAAATACCCACCCAGGAAGAAATAGTCGCTACTCGATGACCTCTATGTTAGTCACGGGAGCACTGCGGAGCGGTCCGGTCGCAGCTTCGACGTCCGCCATCACCCGGCGCACTCCGTAGCGGTCGGCGCGCACGTAGGGTTCACCGCGCACTTCAC
>DATGQR010000463.1:0-2123 GCA_035304105.1 Thermomicrobiales bacterium
TCGATGATGACCTGCAACAGGTAGGGATTGATCACGCCCAGGCCGGCGGTCAGCAAGATGGCGCCGATGGCACCGAGCACGCGCCACTTGTAGGGGCGGAACAGATTGGCAATTCGGCGCGCGACCCCGCGGGTCATGCCGCGGCCCGCCTCCGGGTCGGCAGATGGGTTCATTCTTCGCATATCACGGCTCTCTCCGTTGAGACCATTCCTCCATCGCCAGGGTAATGGGCGTGCCGTTGTTTCGGAATCCGAAGTATATCGTAGGCGACCTCTTCTCTGGCTGCTGGTTAAGTGTGATGTATCCCGGTCCGCCGCCACATCGCCCGAACGGGCGGGTGGGATACCGGTAAGTCGGGCAGGTCGGGCGGATCGATGCCGAGTCGGCGGTGGTCGTAGGCGTGTGTCGGGGTACTCTATAGGGCGAGCGCGAGAAGCGGCTTCCCGGCCAAAGCATGGCGGCCGGGCGGGGCGTCGCGAAAGGGAAGCAACCAGATGGGCAGCGTCGAGCGACGAGTACTGATCATCGGTCTGGATGGGATGCGGCCGGACCTCTACGACCCGCAGAAGATGCCGGCGCTGGCCGGGCTCGTCGCGCGTGGAACGCGCTTCCCCGATCATCACGCGGTCTACCCAACCCACACCCGGGTTAACATCTCGAGCCTGGCGACCGGCACGACGCCGGGTCGGCACGGCATCGTCGCCAACGTCTTCCGGCTCCCGGATGATGAGTTCGGCATCGTCGATACGTCGAACGACGAGCACCTGCGGCGCCTGGACGCCGCCGCGGCCGGCCCGGCCGTGCTCGCGCCGGCCCTGGGCGACATCCTGGAAGGCCACGATGAGCGCGTCGCCGTGGCAGCGACGTCGTCTGCAGGCGCCTGCATCCTGTGGACGCGCAACCAGCCGTACCGCGTCGTCAACGTCAACTCGCACTTCGATCGCGCCGACCTGCTCAGCCTGCGCGAGAAACTCGGTCCCGTCCCCCCGCGCGGCAACAGCTTTGAGGACCGTCTCGAGCGTCAGATGTATGCCGCCAGAGCGGTCACCGACATCTTCCTGCACGACGATGACTGCCGGGTGATCGTGATGTGGCTGAACGAGCCGGACTCCAGCCTGCACGGCTTCGGGCTGGGCGCTCCACAGGTGGACGACGCGCTGC
This sequence comes from Thermomicrobiales bacterium, assembly GCA_035304105.1. Lineage (GTDB taxonomy): Bacteria > Chloroflexota > Chloroflexia > Thermomicrobiales > CFX8 > JAUIIK01. The sequence continues at coordinate 1,162 of DATGQR010000463.1, forward strand.
GGGTCGCCGACCAGGCTATCGGTCACGTGCTGGACGCGCTCGACCAGAGTGGCCGGCGCGACCAGTTCGACGTCATCGTCATGTCCGATCACGGCCACTCCACGGTGCTCCACCACCGCTCGCTGGGCGAGTACCTGGACCGCGCGAGGCGCGAACTCGAACTGGACGGCCTGGAGTTGGCCACTGCCAGCGATTTCATTTACCTCACCGACAAGCCGAGGCTCCGGCAGCTCTCGAAGCTGGTGCGCTGGATCCAGGAGCAGCCCTGGACCGGCGCCGTCTTCGGCTCAGGTCCCTATGGCGACCTGGGCGGCGTCCTGGCGTTGGAAGCGCTCTGGGGCGACGCTGTGCCCGGCGACCGCGCTCCTGCGCTGGCCGTCAGCCCGGCCTGGAGCGACGAGCCGAATGAGTTCGGCGTGCCGGGCACGGTCGCGGCATTGACCGAGCAGGTCGCCCTGCGCTCGACCCACGGCTCGGCCTCACCCTTCGACCTGCATGCCTTCCTGGTGGCGTCGGGCCCGGATTTTCACGAGGGAGTGACAACTGGACTCCCCAGCGGCGCGGTCGACCTCGCGCCCACCGTGCTTCAGCTGCTGGGGCGGGCACGCCCTGAGGCGATGGATGGCCGCGTGCTCTGGGAGGGGTTCCGAGAACCTGCTGGGGAACCCGGAGAGCATCGTCAGACGCGCACGGCGTCGTGCGTGCTCCACGAAGACGGCTTCAACCCCGTGATCGTGCAGGAGCGGGTCGGTGACACGACCTACGTGGACCATGTCACCAACGGCCATCAGGGCTAGCCGCTGCCTCAGTCGCCGCTGGCGATGACCGGCGACGGCCGGCTCGTGCCGAAGGATGCCGGGCTACGGCTCAGGATGGCCAGTATGAATAGCGCGATCACTCCACCGCAGATAGCGATGGTGATGTCCACCCCGATCGAGTCGGAAAGCGCGCCGAGCGGGACG
>DATGQR010000464.1:0-6410 GCA_035304105.1 Thermomicrobiales bacterium
AGAAGGTCTACGTTGACCTGTGCCTCAATCTCGTTGAGATGCTTCAGCGCGCCGGGCTCGATGAGGAGCGCGACTACTACCTGAATCAGGCGCTGGAGGCTGCTCAGCGCGTCTCCTACCAGTCGGGCTACCGCAGCGTGCTCAATCGCATGGCGCGCTACGCCTCGTTAGAGCACAACGATCAGGAGGCGCGCCGCTATCTGGCCGAGCAGCTGACGGTTGGACGCGAGGAGTCGGACACGCCGGAGGACGTCGAGACGGCCATGCTGCTGGCTGATATGGCGCTGCAGGACGGCGATAGCACCACGGCGCACGATCTCTATCAGCGGGCGGCGCGCTCGGCGCGACGGCTGGGGCTCTACTCGCTAGTGGTCGAGGCGCTGCTGCGCCAGGTGTCGATCGTCTTGGACGCCGGCGACGCGCAGGGCGCGATGCGCATCCTGCGTCAGGCCGAGGAGGTTTCCGACCGCACGGTCGATGCGCGCCTGCGGGCCAGGGTCGCCGTGCGGCTGGGCGAGCTGCAGCTTGCCTCGGGCGACTACCACCCGGCAGTGACGAATTTTCAGACCGCGCTGGAGTTCGCGCGGGAGGACGAGGATCTAGCGCTGGAAAGCCGCTCGCTGCGCGGCTTGGCCGAGGCGCAACGGCACGTCGGCACGCCGGAGATCGCCCGTGACTTGCTGGAGCAGCTTATCGCGCTCGAGGACCGCATTGGAAACACCGAGGTCGTTGGACGCGCGCATTTGGATCTCGCAGAGTTGGCGCTCGATTCGCGCAAGTTCGACGATGCTCTTCGCTCATTAGCTAAAGCAAGAGAAGCAGCTAATCTCGTTTACGATCCCGAGATGCAGATCCGCGTCCACGGCCTGCTGGGCACACTGATGGTCGTGCGCGGTGAGGGCGACGCGGCGCTGGAGGCCTTCGAGGTGGCCGTGACCACTAGCCGGCAGATCAGCGACACCGCCAGCGAGGTGCACTGGCTGCTGGGCGCGGCCGAGGCGGTGCTGCGCTTCCGGGGGACGCTCGAAGCGCGCAACATGATCGACCGCGCCGCGCGACTGAGCCGCCGGCTGGACAACCCGATGTACATGGCTCAAATCGCCGGGTTGCGCGGGCAGGTCGCGCTGGTCGAGGGTCGCCCGCAAGAGGCCATGCGCTCGTTCGCCGACGCGGCGCGCATCGCTTCCGAGGCCGGGAGCAATGCGATCGCCATTCATTACCTGCCGCTGATGGCGCGGCTGGCGTTGGAGACAGACGAGCCGGATCTTGCGCTGGCCTACATGAACGAGGCCATCGAGCTGGCCAGCCGCGAGCCGGATACCCAGCGCCTGTGCGTGCTGAACTTGCAAGCCGGGCGGCTGCACCGCCAGCTCGACGATCCGGAGGGAGCGATCCCTTTCTACGGCAAGGCCGCCGCGCTGTCCCAGGAGATCAACGATCTCAACCTGCGCTCGCGCGCACTGCTCGGGCTGGCCGAGAGCCTGGACGACGCCGGCGACTACGACGAGGCTGCCGAGCAGTACCGGCGGGCGCTCGACGTCAGCCGGCAGCTCGGCAACGAGCGCGCCGTCGCGCGGCTGCATTTCAACCTCGGCGCGCTGCTGGTGGACATCCAGCGCGACGACGAGGCACGCGCGCACCTGAACCGCGCGCTGGCCATCGCCGAGGAGCTCCAGGAGCTTGCGCTGGCGGATCGCGCCGCCGCGCTGCTCGCCAGCATTGCCCCGCCGGGTTACCCGGTGGACGAGGTTCAAGACGATATGCCGATCAACGAAGCGCCCGCGCCGCCGCGGGACTATGAGAATTAGAGGCGACCATCCGTTCGCCTTCGGCGGCAATTTCGGGATAACCGGCCGGGTGTACTTGACGCACAGTCCGGACGGTTGCAGACTCAAGAGTACGAACGCCATATCCAGGCGCGCTCCGGCTGGGTCTAACGGATAGCGCGCCGTTCAGGGAACTACTGACTGCATGTCGATAGCCAGGATTATGCGCCAGCGCCCCGTGCCCGGACGCCGGAACGGGCGCAGCTAATCGATGGAACTGCTGTTTGGGTTCGTTCTGACACTCACGGCGGCAGTCGTCGGCGTCTGGCACGTCGCCAGCCGCGATCGCCCGTTGCACGGCCCGGTCGATGATGGGACGCTCGGTCTCCCGCATCTCCAGCGCTGGTCCGAGACGCGGCCCAAGCGGCGCTTCGGGCGGATCCGCGAGGCGCTGCCGCTGATCGACGCCGGGCGGGTGCTATTCGTGGCCGGCGCGCTGGTGCTGGCCATCGCGCTGGTGGTCGGCGGCCTGTTCGCATGGCGCTGGATCAGCGACGATGGTTCGGGCGACGCCGACGATATCGGCGCGATTGTGACGCTGCATGCGCGCGCTAACGCGTCGTCAGACGCGGCTACTCGCTACGCGCTGCTGACCGAAGCCGAGCAGGCCGCAGCGGCCGCGCTGGAAGCGGCCGATCCGGATCAGGTCGCCACGATCGAGGCCGAGTACCTGTCGATCCGCAACGATCTGGACCGCATGACGCGCATGGTGCGGATCGAGAACATCCAGGGGGTGGGCAGCATCCCGCCGGTTCCCGAGGGCGTCACCCCGCAACTCTTCCAGGGAGGTGGGCGCACCTACCTGCTCGCCGACGCGCTCTACGAGGTCGATGTGGCTGGCGGCCAGCTGATTCGCCTGCTCGGGCCGGGCGATGAGGTCGCCGGAGCGATGGTCGGGCAGCTCCTGAGCGGCACCTGGCGCGGCGACGCACCGCTTGTCGTCGATGCCGAGCGCGCTTACAGCTTCGATCAGACGCGTGGCGCGTGGGACTGGGAAGCTCTCGGGACGCTGGATGGCCAGCCCGTCACCTCGGAGGTCGAGGCGGTCAGTGTCTTCGACCTCAATCTCTACATGCTCGATCGCGCGGCCGGCCGGGTGCTCAAGTTCACCGGCGGCGACTATGAATCCGAGCCGGAGGACTGGGCGCCGGGCCTGGCGACCGAGGAGTTGACGGCGGCGACCGACATCTACGTTGACGGCAACATCTACGTGCTGCTGCCAAACGGATCGATCCTGCGCTTCTACCTGAGCCGGCTGGACGGCATGCTGGCGCCGAAGATTCAGCCAGCTTTCGACTCGGCCGCGGCGCTCGTGCCGGTGAGCAACGGGTTTTATGTGGTCAACAGCTCGGACGGCCGCATCGCGCGGATCTCCAGCGACGGGCAGCTCGTCCAGCAGTACAGCGGCCTCGACCCGGACGTGCTGGTTGAGGGCCTTCAGGACCTCGTCGTCGATGAGAATACTGGCATCGCCCTGATGCTGACCCAGGACGCGCTCTACACGACCCGTCTCGTCGCCAGCGACGGCTAGCGCTTCGCCCCACCCGAGCGTTGATCACCGCTGGCGTCAGGCGCGATCTGGTTTCCCCTGGACAGGTCAGAAATGCGAAAACGCCGTTCGCCGGAAAGCGGCGAGCGGCGCTGTTCGCGGTTGGAATGGGCGAATTGGGGCCGGTCGGTCAGCGGTTGCGGAAGTAGTCGGCGTTGATCTGCAGGAAGTGCGACCACTGCTCCGGCAGGTCGTCCTCGAAGAAGATCGCCTCGACCGGGCAAACCTCGGCGCAGACGCCACAGTCGATGCATTCGTCCGGATCGATGAAGTACTGATCCGAGTTGTCATCGGAATGAATGCAGTCCACCGGGCATACTTCCACGCAGGACTGGTCCTTGACGGAAATACATGGTTCGGCGATGACGTAGGTCACCCGCGGTGACTCCCTTCGCGCGCTGTCGACCGCGGCTTCGACGAGCGGCCGGCGGCCGTGCTATTCACAGGTTGAGTATACAACTCAGATAGCGCCAGCCAACGTCCACGGCGGGCGAGTCCATCTTCGTATGACGGCGCCTAACCCCAGCTTCGCACCGTCTCGGAGGCTTCCCAGATACGCTCCAGCACGGGATGTTCCTCGGACGCTGACATCCGACGGGGGCGGTGCTCATCCTCGATCAGCACTGCGATCAGGTCGATGAACTTGACGGTCGAGCCTTCGAACCAGACGTTGGCGTACACGCCCTCTTGCGTCTCCCGCGACCAAGCCTGATCGAAGACGAAATTGCCTAGCGAGTACACGATCGGCTTGCCCTTGTAGGTTTCGACGGCCTGCACCCAGTGGGGGTGGCTGCCGATGACGATCGAGGCGCCGGAGTCTATGGCAATCTGGGCGAAGTAGCGCTGCTGGTCGGTGGGCAGCGAGACGTACTCGATGCCCCAGTGGAAATAGGGGATGACGATGTGTCCGGCCGCTGCGGCGCTCTGGATGTCCTCGATCACGTAACTGTCGACCATCGGAGCCGTGCCGGCCCAGTCAGGGCCCGCGCCGTCCCACATGTCCGAGACGCCGTTGTAGCCCAGGAAGGCGAAGCTGAGATCGCCCACCGTGGCGATGGCCGGCTGGCGCGCTTCGGCCAGGTTGTGGCCCATCCCGAAGTGCAGGATGCCGGCAGCGTTCAGTGTGTCGGTGGTGTCCTGCATACCTTGCGCGCCGAAGTTGAACGAGTGGTTGTTGGCGCGCGCCAGTATATCGATGTCGGCCAACTCCAGGCCGGCGACGGTGTCGGTCCAGGTCTTGAACATGAACGTCTGCGGGTCCTCGTTCTCCGGCTGCGGGAAGGTATCGGAGAGCGAGCATTCCAGGTCACCGATGGTCAGGTCGGCGACCTGCAGCTCGTCGGCGATGGCCCGGAACGAGGCCGCGTAGTCGCCCAGCGCTTCGAGGCGCTTGTGGACGTAGCGCCCGAAGATGATGTCGCCGACGAAGGTCAGCATGGCCGGCTGGCCACGCTCGGCCAGCGCCTCTGGGGCGACCTCTTCGGGCGGGGCGACGACTTGCAGGGTGAAGGGATTGGGCTCGTCCGGGTGGCGCAGGTGGTCGACCCCATCGATGAAGAGCGTGCGCACCCGGAAGTCGGTCATCCAGGTGGGCACCAGTGCGATGCCGCCGCGGTCGTGCCACAGCGCCTCGGCCAGGCTCCCGTAGTCGGGCACCGAGACGTCGCCGCCGAAGGGATCGATCGGCAGGACGCTATTATCGATCGAGTAACGCCGCACCGGCGTGGAGATCGGGTCGCCGAGCTCGCTCCAGTCGGTGATGCCGCCCTGCCAGAGGGCGACCGCCTGGTCATAGCTGACGCCGCGGACCTGGAGCTTGCGCGACGTCACGACCGAGTAGGGGATCTGGATCTCCTGCGGCGCGGAGCGGGTGGGTTTCGGGTTGGGCGGTAGGATCGCCGTCGGCGTGGCAGGTGTCAGGCGCTCGGTCTCGGATGCGGTCGGCTCGGCGCTGGTGTCCCCGGCCTGGCTCGTGCCGGCGGTGGGCGTGGCGGTAGCGGTCCCGGTCGCCTTCGGTGACGGTTCCGGTTGGTTGTCGCCGACCGGGTTGTCGGCGCGCGCCCGGCCGCCGTCGATGGCGTCGTCCGGGCCGCTGCAGGCCGCGGCGAGCGCGCCCAGCGTGGCGACGAGCGCGCCGAGTGCCTGGCGTCGGGTCATGCGCGGCGCTTTCATGGGCGACCCCCCTGGCCGCGACCAGCGACGGGGGCGCCGGTCGCGGCGGGGGCGTTCGGTTTCCGGACGTTGGCTGTGTTGATGGCGTCCTTCAATCGATCGCGCGCGAATCGCCCGGCGGGTTCGCTTCGGCTAGGCCGAGATGTAGCCTTTCGGCTAGGCCGAGATGTAGCCTTCGGCCAGCATCATCTCGGCGTTCAGGATCGAAGCTCCCGCTGCGCCACGAATTGTATTGTGTCCCAGCACCGCGAAGCGAATGTCGAGCAGGTTGCACTCACGGACGCGGCCCACAATCGAGGCCATGCCGTTTGCGACGTCGCGGTCGAGCGCCGGCTGCGGGCGGTCGGGTTGCTCCATGACGATCACCGGCTGCGGCGGGGCAGAATGCAGCCCCAGCTCCTGCGGGCGGCCCCGGAACTCGCGCATCGCCTGGATGACCTCCTCGGGCCGGGCCTTGTCGCGCAGCTCCACGTAGGCCGTCTCGAGGTGGCCGTGGCGCACCGGCACGCGGTTGCACTGGGCGCTGATGCCGATGGGGGCATGATTGAAGGCGTTGCCGTCCCACTCGCCGAACAGCTTGCGCGTCTCGCTCTCGATCTTCTCCTCCTCGCCGCCGATGTAGGGCACGACGTTGTCGATCAGGTCGAGCGAGGGCACGCCCGGATAGCCGGCACCGGAGCTGGCCTGCAGGGTAGTGACGAAGCAGCGCTCGATGCCGAAAGCGTCCCAGATCGGTTTGAGCGCCAGGACGAGGTGGATCGTCGAGCAGTTGGGGTTGGTGACGACGAAGCCGCTGTAGCCGCGCTCACGCTGCTGGACCTCGATGGCGGCGGCGTGCTCCCAGTTGACCTCGGGGATGAGCA
>DATGQR010000465.1:0-5031 GCA_035304105.1 Thermomicrobiales bacterium
CATGCTCCGGCCGGACGAGCGCGAACGCCTGAACAACGCCCGCGACATCTGGGAACTGGGCAGCCACTGGCTTGAGGAGGCGGCCGCCCGGCAGCCGCTGCTGATCGTGCTGGAAGACCTTCACTGGGCGGACCGGTCGAGTATCGAGATGCTGCGCTACCTGGCCCGCCAGCTGCCCTCCATAGCAGTGCTGGCCGTGGTGACCTACCGCGATGTCGACCTGATCCCCGCCTACCCGCTCTATCACCTGCTGCCGCAGATCGTCCGCGAGGCGCGCCCGGCCCGCCTGCCGCTGCGCCCGCTCAACCTCGACGCGATCGCCGCGTTGGTGGCGGCGCGCTACCTGGAGATGGAGGCCGCGGAGGTTGAGCGCCTGTCGAGCTACCTGGACCGCAACAGCGAGGGCAATCCACTCTTCATCGAAGAGCTGCTGGGCCTGCTCGAGGACGAGCAGGTGATCCGGTGGGAGGACGGCCAGTGGCGGCTCGGTGAACTGCCCGACTTCGCCGTCCCGCCGCTCGTCCGGCAGATCATCGAGGGGCGCCTGGAACGCCTCAGCCCGGAGGCGCTGCGCAGCCTGCAGATCGCCGCGGTCATCGGCATGGAGGTGCCGCTCGATCTCTGGGAGAGCGCCACCGGCCACGACCGCCGAGCGATGGAGGAGGTGCTGACCGGCAGCGTGCTGGTGGAGACCGGCAAGCTCGACGTGGTACGTTTCCGCCACGCCCTGGTGCGCGACGCGATCTACTGGAACGCCAACGTCCTCCACCGCCGCCAATGGCACGCCGCGATCGGCGCGCTCATGGCCGGGCAGCCGGACGCCGACCCCGGCGCCGTGGCCCACCACTTCCTCCAGGCCGACGACGCGCGCGCCGCCGACTGGCTGATCGAGGCTGCCCAGCGCGCCGCCCGCGCCTTCGCGATGCAGTCGGCGATCGACGGCTACCAACGCGCGCTCTCGATCCTGGAGCACGATCCCACCCGAAAAGCAGAGCAGGCGAGCGTCCTCTGCGCGCTGGCCGAGGCGCACCGCTTCACCGACACCCGCAGGGCGCTGGCCTACGTCAGCCAGGCAGTCGGCATCTGCGAGCAGATCGACGCGCCGGGCATCGAGGTGCTGGCGCGCTGGGTGCAGGCCCGCGTGCGCGGTTTCGACGACCAGCCGGCGCTGGACGAGTTGATCGCCGCCGCCGAGGCCTTCGACCGGCTCCCTGAGGATGAGCGGGCGCACATCGCCGCCTCGCCGCTCGGCTACGTCGTCAGCGAGGCCACGCTGGCTCAGGACCTGGCGATCTACGGGCAGTTCGCGGCCGCCCGGGACCACGCAGAGCGCTTCCTGGCGAGCCACCGCGCGCCGGCCCAGCGCGCCCAGAACATCGAGTTCGGCAACGCCTACTTCGGGCTGGGCATCGCGCTGGCCGCGCTCGGCGAGCCGGACCGGGCCCGGTCCGCCTTCGAGCGCTCGCGGCGTTTCTTCCGGGAGAACGCCAGCTACCAGATGATCTCCAACAGCTATTACTGGGAACTGAACACCATCGCCGCACCCTACGCCGCCGACCAGCCGGGAGAGCGCCACCGCCTCCAGCAGGAGGAGGCGCAGGCGAACCTGAAGTCGGAGTTCATCGAGACCCGCACCGGCGAGCGCCAGGACTCCACGTCGGAGACGCTGATCCTCGACGGCGAGTGGGAAGCCTGCCGGCGCTCGGCCAGCCGCAGGCTCGGCATCCCGGCCTCGCGCGTGCCGAGTGCCCGCAAGCTGGCCGAGATCGAGAGGCTGCGCGGCGACACCGAGCGGGCCTGGGATCACATCCGCCGGGCGTTGCCGGCCGGCCCCGACGAGCCACCCGGCCGTCGCTTCTTCCTCCACCGCCAGGAGCTGCAGGCGATCGCCGCCGAGCTGGCCATCGAAGCCGGCGACGCCGAGCTGGCAGGCCGCTGGATCGCCGCCTACGAGCGCTGGCGGGACTGGAGCGGCAGGCTCGCCGGGAAGGCGACGGCCCGGCTCCTCAACGCGCGCCTCGCCCTACTGCGCGGCAACAAGCAGGGCGCCATCGATCTGGCCAACCAGGCGCTCCAGCTCGCGAGCGAGCCGCGCCAGCCGCTGACCCTGCTGCGCTCCCACCGCCTGCTGGGCGAGCTTCACGCCCGCGTAGGCCAGCACGACGAGGCCCGCCACCATCTCGACGAGGCCCAGCGGATTGCCGGGCTCTGCGCCGCGCCCCACGAGATGGCGCTGTGCGCGGTCGCGCTGGCCGAATTTGCCAATGGTATTGATCAGGCGGAGCGTAGCGAGCTGCTAACCGGAGCTCGGGCGACTGCCGAACGGCTGGAAGCCCGGCCCCTCCTGGAGCGAATCGAGCGGCTTTCGCGCGCGCCGGAACAGGCAGCTCAGCCGGGGAGCGACACCGGCCTCACGCCGCGCGAGATGGAAGTCCTGCAACTGCTGGCGCGTGGACTGACCGACGCCGAGATCGCTGAGGCGCTGTTCATCAGCCGGCGCACCGTCCATGGCCACCTCGCCTCGATCTACGGCAAGCTCGACGTCAACTCGCGCACAGCCGCCATCGCCCGCGCCTTCGCCGCGGGCATCATCGCCGTCTGAGCCCACCCACTCCGCCGCTGGCGATTCCCTGTGGAGCACCGCGCCTTCACAAGCACTTCATGACGAACAACACGTATCCCAGCCCGAAGGGCGCCCCTGGGTCTGGGATACGCACCCCATGCGCATTCGGTCCGTGCGAATCCCGGCTGCCGTCACCCGAAGCTAACGCAGCGCCCAGCATCAATGCCGCGCCCCCATGGTGACAAACTACCCCGTCTGAATACGAGATCACTCAGCGAGCCAGGCGGCCATGTGCTCGGCCAGCATCGCGGCCGGAAGATTAGTGTTGGCGCGCATGATGACCGGGAAGATCGAGGCGTCACAGACGGCGAGCCCTTCGAGGCCGTGGACCATGCCACGTGGGTCGACGACGGCGGTGACATCACCCTCTGGCCCCATCCGGCAGGAGCAGGCCGGGTGGTAGTAGATCCCCACCGTCTCCTGGCCCCAGCGCCGCAGGTCGTCGTCTGAGGTCAGCGACTCATCAGGCGCGAGCACCCGCTCGATCAACCCGGCGTCGCGCATGTTCGCCGCGATCCGGCGGGCCAACCCGATGCCGTCGAGCAGGACAGCGAGGTCGTGGCCGTCCGGGTCAGTCAGGTAGCCGTGATCGATCGCCGGCGGGGCCTCGGGATCGAGCGATGTCAGCGTCAGCTTGCCGGACGAGCGCGGGATCACGCAGGACACCTCGATGACGAACTCGCGCTCTGCCTGCCCGAAGCCGCGCCCGCCGACGGCGTAGAGGTGCAGGTCGAAGGCCTCGTCACAGCGGCTGCTCTGCGCCTTGAGCAGCGCCTGCTCGTCCGGCAGCCAGTTCACCGTGCCGAAGACCTCCATCTGCCGCAGCAGCCGCTCGGAGGGCCGCAAGCCAATGTGCACCACCGGGTGATCCGTCAGCCCCCGCCCGACGCCGGGCAAGTCATGGATGACGGCGATGCCGAGTGCCTCCAGATCATCCGCCGGCCCGACGCCGGAGCGCTGCAGGATCGCCGGCGAGCCATAGGCACCCGCCGAAAGGACGATCCGGCCCGCCTCATAGCGCTCGCGCCGCCCGTCGACGATGGCCTCGACAGCGACCGCCCGGCGTCCATCGAAGATCACCCGGTCAACGAGCGCGTCGCCGATGACGGCCAGATTGCCCTGCTCGCGGACCGGATCGAGGTAGGCCAGGGCCGTGTTCCAGCGCGTGCCATTGACGATATTGGCCGGCGACGGCGCCACGCCCTCGACATCGTCCGGGTCATTGAGGTCATCGACACGCGGGATGCCGGCCCCGGTAGCCGCCTCGACGAAGCCGGCCTGGAAGGGCGTCATCTCCTGGTCGCCGGGGATGCGCACCCGCAGGGCCTCCTTCGCGCGCTCGAAGGCCGCGGCGACGTCAGCCCAGGCCCAGCCGTCGTTCCCCAGCTCGGCCCAGCGGTCGTAATCGCGCCGGTGGCCGAGCAGCGCCACACAGCCGTTGTGCGACGAGCAGCCGCCGATGACGCGGGCGCGGTTGTAGGCGGCCGGCGCGACCTGACCGGGGTAGTTCGTGCCGCTGTAGCCCCAGTCGTGCGTACCGGGGATGCGGCTGGCGTCGAGCAACTCCGCCGGCCAGCGCCCCTCAGCGAGCGCGCCATAGTCCGGCCCGGCCTCCAGGAGCATGACCCTCCGGCTCCGGTCGCGCGCCAGCAACCCCGCCAGCGCCGCCCCGGACGTTCCCCCACCGACGACCAGCACATCCGCGATTTGCGCCACGGCCTCACCCTCCCCTTCGCGTCCGATCTACTGACTGACTCATCCAGTGTATGACGACTCGCAGGGATCTCACCGCATCGCGAATCTCCTGGCTGCGCACAGGAACCGCGCCTGCCCGACATCGTAGGGGGGGAACGAGCGGGCGATCCCAGCAATCCGATATTGTCGACCACTACAGGGGACGGGATCGGAGTGGTGGGAAGTGGCGGCAGCCCGGCTAGGCCTTCTCGCGCGCTACGTCCATGCGGTCCAAAATGCGCCGGATGACTGGTTGCTTGCCGGCGTTGTAGGCGATGTTTGGGGCGAGGTCGCTCGGGCTGGATTGCAGCGCTTCGATGGACGCGCGCTTGGCCGCGACGTATTCATCCACCAGATCGGGGTGCTCCCGCAGGTGGTCACGAAAGAAGATCAGTTCGCGGCCCTCAGGGTCGTCCGCGGCGACGACGTGGGCGTGCAGGCGGAAGGTCTCGCCGTCGTAGTCGTAGGCGCCAAGGCGCAGTGGACGCTCCTCGGGAAAGGGGTCGACGCCACCCTGGCGCTGGAAGCCAAGGCCGTCCAGCGCGTCGCGCGCAGCCGCCAGCCGGCCGGGCGGGTACATCACCAGCAGGTCGATGATGCCCTTACCCGCACAGCCGGGGATCGCCGAGCTGCCGACGTGCTCGACCTGAACATCCGGCATGCGGCTCCGGATG
>DATGQR010000466.1:0-6650 GCA_035304105.1 Thermomicrobiales bacterium
CCTCCAGGCGCGCATCAAGACCGCCGAGATCACCGAGGACATCGCCAACCGTGCCAGCGCCCGATTGCAACGCATCGAAGCCGGCCTGATCGAGGCGGAGCGCCGCCAGGTCGAAACGGCCGCGGAACTCAAACAGCTCGACGAGATCCTGGGACGCGCCGAGTCGATCAAGGCGGATGCCGAATCCTTCCGCCGCTGGCGCAAGCTGGCGGACGACTGCGCCAACAAGATGAGCGCCCGCCAGCCAATCCTCGAGCGCGTTCGGGAGCTAGAGTCGCAGATTCAAGCGAAGACCGCCGAGCAATCCCGCAACCTCGCGCTGCTGCGGCAATCCATCGGCTCGCTGGAAGCGCGCGCAGCCGAGGCCGAGGAGCGCGCTTCCGAGCTGCGCGCCTGCGAAGCGGAGGCCGCCACACTGCGCCCGATCACCCAGGCACTGCAGGCGAAGCAGGGCGAGCTCAACCGCCTGCAGGACGAAATGACCCAGCTAACTGGCGAGAACAGCAGTCTGATGGCGCGCATGGAGGACATCAAGACGCGCATCGCCAGCCTTACCGACGGCGACGCCCACTGCCCGGTCTGCCGCCGCCCGCTGGCCGACGGCGAGCACGAGCATATCCACGCCGAGTGGACCGCCGAGGGCAGGCAGCTGGGCGACGCCTACCGCGCCAACCGCGACAGGATCGCCGCCCTGAAGCGCGAGATCGATGCCGGCCGCAAGGAGCTCGCGCAGATCGAAGCAGCGGCCCGCCGCCTGGAGGCGCTCACGACTCAGGCTGAGGGCCTGCGGGCGCAACTCGCCACGCTCCCGGAACTGGTCGACCAGTTGGAGCGCGAGCGCGAGGAGCTTCGCAACCTCGAGCAGCTGATCGCCTCCGGCGACTACATCAAGTCCGAGCAGGAAGAGATGTCCGGTCTTCAACTCGAGCTGGAAGCCATTCGCTACGACCCGGACGAGCATGACCGGGCGCGCCGCGAGGTCGAGCGGCTCGCCGGCGCGGAGGAGCAGCTGGCAGCACTCGAACGGGCAACGTCCGATCAGCGCGCCCTGAGCGAGCGCCTGTCCGACATTGATGGTCAGATCAAGGCGCTGACAACCGAGAAGTCTGAGGTCGAAGGCGAGCTCAAAGAACTCCGGGCCGCGCTGGAAGGCATCGACGAGGTGCGTAAGCTCCACGGCGCAAAGTGCGCCGAGCAGCGCGCGGCCGCAGAAGCGCACCGCGAGCTGGAGCGCCGTCGCGGTGAGATTCGTAGACGCCTGAATGAACTCGACGAGCAGGCGGAGGAGAAGAAGGAACTTGAAAAGCAGGCGGCTGAACTCTCCTCGACCATCGATGCCTATCGCGAGCTAACCACCGCCTTCGGGCGCGACGGCATCCAGGCCATGATCATCGAGAACATCCTGCCCGAGCTGGAGCACGAGGCCAATCGCCTGCTGGAGCGCATGACCAGCCGCCAGCTGGCGATCCAATTCCGGACCACGCGCGAGGCCGTCTCGTCCGACTCGATCATCGAGACGCTGGACATCATCATCTCCGACGAGGACGGGCAGCGCCCCTACCAGCTGTTTAGTGGCGGTGAGGCCTTCCGGATCGACTTCGCCATCCGCGTGGCGCTCGCCAAGCTGCTCGCGCGGCGCGCCGGCGCGTCGGTCGAGACACTGATCATCGATGAGGGCTTCGGCACCCAGGACCAACAGGGGCGGGACGGGCTGGTCGAGGCCCTGCAGAGCGTCAGCGGCGACTTCGACCTGATCCTGGCGATCACTCACATCGACGAGCTGCGCGACCAGTTCCCCAACCGCATCGAGATCGTCAAGACAGCCGAGGGCTCTCGTGCTACCGTGATCTAACGATCAGCACGCGATCCTCGGAGGAGAATGTCATGGCGACTATCGCTCCCGCAGTCCGCATTTCCGAGCGACCATCCATCCTGGCCCGGCATTTCGCCGCGGCCAGCGGTCACTACCTGGCGACCGAAGCGGCGATGCGCATCCTGCGCCAGGGCGGCAACGCGATCGACGCTGGCGTTGCGGCCGGTATCTGCATCGACGTCCTGCTGCCCGACCTGTGCAACTTCGGCGGCGTCGCGCCGATCATCGTCTACCACAGGGAATCTGGCGACCTCGTCTCGATCAGCGGCCTGGGCTACTGGGGCCGCGCGACCGACCGCGAGCGCTTCATCAACGAAGAGGGCGGCCAGATCCCGGTCGGCGCCAAGCGCTCGGTCGTCCCCGGCGCGCCGGACGCCTGGCTGACGGCGCTGGCGCGCTACGGCAAGCTCACCTTCAGCGAGGTCGTCAAGCCGGCGCTGGAGCTGGCCGAGGGCGGCTTCGTCGTCTACCCGTCGCTGGCGCGCAACCTGGGCCAGGCCGCCGAGCAGCTCGCTCAGTGGCCGTCATCAGCCGCGATCTTTCTGGTCAACGGTAAGGTGCGCCCGGCTGGCAAGGTCCTCAAGCAGACCGACCTGGCCAACACCTTCCGCCGCATGATGCAGGCCGAGGGCCGAGCCGGGGGCGGCCGCGTCGCCGGTATCGAGGCCGCCCGCGACGAGTTCTACAAGGGTGACATCGGCAAGCAGATCGCCGAGTTCATCCAATCCGAAGGCGGCACGGTCGGCGAGGAAGATCTCGCCGATTTCCACAGCACGATCGAGGAGCCGCCGCACGTCACCTACAAGGGCGTTGATGTCTTCGTCTGCGGCCCCTGGTGCCAGGGTCCGGTACTGGCCGAGACGCTCAACATCCTGAGCGCCTACGACCTGCCTGAGATGGGCCACAACTCGCCCGACTACATCCACATCGTCACCGAGGCGCTCAACCTGGCGTTCGCCGACCGCGAGCATTACTACGGCGACCCGGAGCACGTCTACGTGCCGCTCGACCGCCTGCTCTCGTCCACCCACGCAGCCAAGCGCCGGGAACTGATCGACCCCCAGCGCGCCTTCGGCCGCATGCCGGAGCCGGGCCTGCCCGACACCCCGGCCTCGGCCCGCGCCGAGCGCCAGACCGTCCCGCTGCATCAGCAGGACACCTCGTACGTCTGCGTCGTCGACGAGGAAGGCAACGCCTTCTCGGCCACGCCCAGCGACGGCGTCGGCAGCACGCCGATCGTCCCGGGCCTGGGGTTGATCTGCTCCGGCCGCGGCTCGCAATCCTGGCTGGAGCCGGACCACCCCTCGGCCGTCGCGCCGCGCAAGCGCCCGCGCCTGACGCCCAACCCGGCGATGGCCTTCAAGGACGGCCGGCTGCTCATGCCCTTCGGCACGCCGGGCGGCGACATGCAGTCCCAGTCGATGCTCCAGACCTTCCTGAACATCGTCGAGTTCGGCATGGACGTCCAGCAGGCTGTCGAGGCGCCGCGCTTCGGCACCTTCTCGTTTCCGAACTCCTTCTGGCCGCACGAGTACGAGCCCGGAAAACTGCGCCTCGAAGGGCGCATCCCCCGCGAGGTCGGCGACGACCTGGCGGCGCGCGGGCACGACGTCGAGTGGTGGCCTGACTGGACGCGCATCGCCGGCAACATGTGCGTGGTGCTGGTCGATCACGACGAGGGCACGCTGACCGCCGGGGCCGACGCCCGCGCCGAGGCCTACGCCGCCGGCTGGTAAGCCGCGACACGAGCGCAGCGCTGAAGAACGCCGCCGGCCGCCCATCAGCGTCCGGCGGCGCGCGTCTGCATTCGTACGCACCAACCAGTAAAATTTGAATCTACGGCGATCGCACTGGAGCGAGGGGAGCCAGCTACGACCACACCGGCGCGCAGGCAGTACCTCAACCTGAAGAAGCAGCACCCCGGCGTCATCCTCTTTTTCCGGATGGGCGACTTCTACGAGACCTTCGACGACGACGCCATCCTCGTCTCCGAGGTGCTCGACATCGCCCTGACCTCGCGGGAGATGGGCAAGGGCAACCGCATTCCGATGGCCGGTATCCCCTACCACTCCGCCGACGGCTACCTGAGCCGCCTGCTGGCCGCCGGCCACCGCGTGGCCATCGCCGAGCAGATGACCGAGCCGACCGGCCGGGGCATCGTCGAGCGCGAAGTCAGCCGCATCATCACTCCCGGCACGGTGACCGAGCCGGAGCTACTGACGACATCAGATAATGCCTTCGTCGCCGCTGTCCTGAGCGAGGGCAACCGAGCGGGCATCTCCTTCGCCGACGTCTCGACCGGTGAATTCGCCACCACAACCGTCCAGGCCACCGAGAACGGCGAGGTCGTGGACGCCATCCTGCGCGAACTCCAGCGCCTGTCACCCCGCGAGCTGGTCGTCTCGCCGACTGAGCGCGCCCGCTCGCTGGGCGACCAACTCGGCATCGTCGTCTCGGAGCTGCCGGCCATCTTCTGGCGGCCCGACGAGGCGCAGGAGACGCTCTTCGACCATTTCGGCATTCCCTCGCTAGAGCCCTTCGGCTGCGAATCCCAGCCGCTCGCGGCCCGGGCCGCCGGCGCTCTGCTCGCCTACCTCGAGCAGACCCAGCTCAACAACCTGCGCCAGATCACCAACCTCTACACCTACTCGACCGAGACCTTCATGAGCCTCGACCGCCAGACGCGTCGCAACCTGGAGATCGAGGCCTCGTCTTCGCGCAACGGAGGCCCGACACTGCTCTCGACGATGGACGCGACGCTGACTCCGAGCGGCGGCCGCCTGATCCGCCGCTGGCTGGGCCAGCCGTTGCTCGACCGCCGCGAGATCGAGTCGCGCTACGACGGCGTCGAGTGGTTTGTGGAAAACCCGCTGGCGCGCGGCAAGGTGCGCGGCCATCTCAAGGGGCTGGCCGATATCGAGCGCATCATCAACCGCGTCGTCAACCGCCAGGCCGGTCCTCGCGAAGTGGCGCGGCTGGGCGACGCGCTGGAGCGCATCCCGGCCATCGTCGAGCCGCTCGACGCGCCAGACTTGCCGGAGATCATCGCCCCGGCCCCGGCCTGTGACGACGTGGCCGCCGAGATCAAGCGCGCCATCGGTGACGACCCGCCCACCTATCTGGGCAACGGCGAGGCGATCCGCGCCGGCTACAGCCCGGAGCTGGACGAACTGCGCACCACGCTCCGCGCCGACCGCGAGTACATCGCCAGCCTCGAAGCGCGCGAGAAGCAGGCCACCGGCATCGAGCGCATGAAGGTCGGCTACAACAAGGTCTTCGGCTACTACCTGGAGATCTCCAATGCCAATCGCGTGCCGATCCCGGACCACTACATCCGCAAGCAGACGCTGGTCAACGCCGAGCGCTACATCACCCCGGAGCTGAAGGAGGCCGAGCAGCGCGTCGCTTCGGCCGAGGAGCGTATCGCCGCCGCCGAGGAGGAAGCCTTCTCGCGGCTGCTGGGCGAGATCGGCGCGCAGGCCGAGCGCATCCGCGACGCGGCCCGCTGCCTGGCGGTGATCGATGCGCTGTCCGCCCTGGCCGAGCTGGCCGCCCAGCGCGGCTACGTGCGTCCGGAGCTGGTCGACGAGCCGCTCATCGAGATCGACCGCGGCCGCCACCCGATCGTCGAACAGGAGCTGTCCGGCGGCTCGTTCGTCGCCAATGACACCCGCCTGGGCGGCGACAACGGCAAGATCGCGATCATCACTGGCCCGAACATGGCCGGCAAGTCCACCTACCTGCGCCAGGTTGCGCTGCTCGTCCTGCTAGCCCAGGTCGGCTCGTTCGTGCCGGCTGAGAGGATGCGCCTGGGCGTGGTCGACCGCATCTTCACGCGCATCGGCGCGCAGGACGACCTCGCCAGTGGCCAGTCCACCTTCATGGTTGAGATGCTGGAGACGGCCACGATCCTCAACCATGCTACCGAGCGCTCGCTGATCGTCCTCGACGAGATCGGCCGCGGCACCAGCACCTACGACGGGCTGGCCATCGCCACGGCCGTCATCGAGTACATCCACAACACCCCGCGCCTGGGCAGCAATACGCTCTTCGCCACCCATTACCACGAGCTGACCTCGCTGGCGGATACCCTGCCGGGCATCCGCAACTACCGCGTCGACGTGCTGGAATCGGGCGACGAGATCACCTTCCTCTACCGCGTCGTGCCCGGCGGCGCCGACCGCTCGTTCGGCGTCCACGTTGCCCAGCTGGCCGGGATGCCGCGCGCCGTCGTGCGCCGCGCCGAGGACATCCTCGCCGAGCTCGAGCAGGACAGCTCGGCCCGCAAGGACCACAACCGTCGCGCCATCTCCGAGTCCAACGGCGCCATCCAGCTCAACCTTTTCGGCGCCAATCATCCCGTCCTCGAGCGCCTCCAGGAGCTGGAGATCGACGCCATCTCCCCACTCGAGGCCATCACGCGCCTCTACGAGCTCAAGCGTCTCAGCGAGCAGGACTGACCCCGCCCCATCCAGCCACTTCATGCCGCCATTCACGGTATGTGGGCTTTCGACGGCGCCCTGCGGCCGACAACCCATCTCGAGTCCCCTGACGGCGCATTGAAACCACGCCCTAGAATGCCCGTAGGGGTCGGGTACCCACGGAGTGGGTGCTGTGTCCACCCGGTGTTGATAGCCGTACCTGTTGCCGGGTAGAGACAAGCTCCATCTCTACGGGCGCCGACAGCGTGACTTGCTTCGAGAATCGAGCGGTTAGACGATCGCCTCGCCGCGGTAGATGGGGCTCTCCAGATCCCACACCTGGCGCAGCGCGGCCA
>DATGQR010000467.1:0-5234 GCA_035304105.1 Thermomicrobiales bacterium
GATGGCTGGCGCGAAGATCACGACCGTCTGGCGGCCGAGGAGCCGCTGGAGATCCGGCTGGCCTACTGGGAGGCCGGCGAGCGGGTCGAGAAACCGATCGCCGTCACGATGCGCACGCCGGGGGACGACTTCGAGCTAGCAGTCGGCTTCCTCTTCGGCGAGGGGATCATCAGGCGGCGCTCGGACTTCGTCGAGGTCTACTACTGCCTGGATACCAGCGAGCAGCAGAACTACAACATCGTCTCGGTCAGCCTGATGCCCGATGTGCCCTTCGACATGTCGCGGCTCGACCGGCACTTCTACACGACGTCGAGCTGCGGGGTCTGTGGCAAGGCGGCGCTGGAGGCGCTGGAGATCAGCGGCTGTGACGTGATCCCGCCCGGCTTCACCGTCTCCGCCGAGGTGGTCATGTCGCTGCCGGAAACCCTCCGCGCGGCCCAGGCCGTCTTCCAGCAAACTGGCGGGCTGCACGCCGCCGGCCTCTTCGACCGTGACGGCAACTTGCTCTCGCTCCGCGAAGACGTCGGCCGCCACAATGCCCTCGACAAGGTCATCGGCGAGCAGGTCACCGCCGGCAACACCCGCCTCTCCGACCGGCTCGTGCTGCTCAGCGGCCGCGCCAGCTTCGAGTTGCTGCAGAAATCGCTCGTCGCCGGCGTCCCGGTCGTCGCTGCCGTCGGCGCCCCCTCCAGCCTCGCCGTCGAGCTCGCCCACAGCTTCGGCATTACCCTCATCGGCTTCACCCGCCCCGACGGCTTCAACATCTACACCCACCCCGACCGGGTGCTGCGCCCTGTTCCAATTCCAACCGACGTCGCGAATATCCGTCAGGAGGCGTGATTCGGAGATCCACAAGAAGGTAACGTCCACTTTCACGCTCCTACACGACGACAGTGTCACCGTCGGATAGCTGCAGGCGATCCGCGAGGTCACTGGGCAGTTCGATCATCGTAGTCTCGCCGGCGCGGGTGATGCGGGCGCGGAGCTTTGGTGTTCATCCATCCTTAGGGGAATGACCCGTGAGACAGGCCAATTCTACGTGTGATCCCTTCCGCGGGCCGCGTGCTATCGTGCTGCCCGGAGTCAGCCTGAGGACTGGGAACGGGATCGAGATGGCAGGACACGAGCGACACTACGAGATCATGCGGGAGCTGATGGAGCTGCCGGGGCCGACCGGGCAGGAGGGGCCGGTGATGGATTGGCTCCGGGAGCGCTGGCAGGGCAGGGTCGAAGAGCTCTGGACGGCGAAGGGCGGCAATCTCTTCGCCAGGGTCGGCGGCTCCGGGCCGAAGCTGCTGGTCGAAGGGCATGCCGACGAGATCGGCTTCGTCGTGCGGAGCGTTGACGAGCAGGGCTTCGTCTGGCTCGCCGGCGGGCAGGCCTCGCGGGGCGACATCGCGCGGCGCTACCCCGTCGGACAGCCGGCGCTGATCGTCGGTCGCGACGCGATGGTCGAGGGCGTTTTCGCCACGACGACCGGCCACATCCTGACCGAGCGCCAGCGGCAGGACGAGCGGCTCGACTACTACAACATGTTCGTCGATGTCAGCGTCTCTTCCCGCGCCGAGGCCGAGGACTTGGGCATCCACCCCGGCGCCGGGGTGATCTGGAACCCGCCGACCCGGCGCATCCGCGATCGGGTGATCGGCAAGGCGGTGGACGACCGCTTCGCGCTGGCGCTTATGACGCTGCTGCTGGATGACCTCGACCCGGCGGACCTCGCGTACGAGCTCTACTTCTGCGCGACAATCCAGGAGGAGATCGGGCTGGTCGGGGCCAGCTCGGTGCGCCACGACCTGGACGTCGACCTGGCGATCGCGCTCGATAACGGGCCGGTCGGCGACATCCCGACGACCGATCGGCGCACGCTGCCGACCCGCCTGGGCGGTGGCCCGACGCTGGTCCACAAGGATGCGCGCACGCACTACTCCAAGGACCTGATCTGGCGGCTCTCCGACATCGCCGCCGCGGAAGGCATCGCGGTGCAGCACGGCGTCTGGGAGTTTTTCGGCAGCGACGGCGACGCGCTGATCCAGCAGGGCATCCCGACGGCGCTGATCGGCCTGCCGACGCGCTACACGCACTCGCCCTTCGAGACGTTCGACCTTGGGGATTTCGACGGGGCGCTGCGGCTGCTGCGCGCCTTCGTGACGACCCCGGCGGCGTAGTCCCAGCCGGTAAACCAGGAGACTCCGAGGAGACCCGGGCGAGCGGGGCTACTGGTCGTCGGCGGTGGTGGGTTGCCAGGGGCCTGGGACGGGGACGGCCTCGGTCGGGCCGGGCCAGGGCGGGAAGGTGGCGATGATGATCTCCAGGTCGTCCTCGCCGTCGTTGCGGAACTGAAAATGCGTGCCCAGCGGGATGCTCAGGCAGATGTCCGGGCCGAGCGGGACGATCTCCTCCTCGTCGCCCTGCTTGCGCCACATGCGGCCGCGGCCGGCCAGGATGTACCAGAGCTCCTCGACCGTGCGGTGCGTGACCGCGCGCGAGACCGCGCCAGGCGGCAGGGTGAAGTGGGCCATGCCCGCGCCGCGCAACTCCACCAACACCCGGACCTCGGAGCCGTCCGGCGCGTAGCCGTCGGCGTCCAGCGGCAGGTGCTTGGTCTCGAATCTCACCGCTCCCGCTCCTCTCGCCCACATTCCTTCTGCATCAACGCTTCCTGATATACGTCCCGCTTCGCCTGATCAGGCGCGCGCAGCCGCCCACCGGCGCGGGAGGCGTCGAGTTCCGACTTCGGCCACTCCCCGTCGCGGGCGAATCGCTAGTCAGTCGCTGTCGGCGTCGCCGAGGGTTCTGGTGTGGCCGTTGGCGGCGGCGGATCGTTGTCGACATCGACCGTGTAGGTGCGGATTTGGACGCCGTTGATGAAGACCAGGAAGTGGTAGCGCTTCAGGCCGTCGGTAACCGGGGGCGCCCAGAGGTCGACCGGGACGCTCAGCCAGCCCTGGTCGAACGCGGCCGCCGGGTAGCGGTGGCGGTTGATGTGGCGGTCCCAGAGCAGCACGTCGACCTCGACGATATCATCGATGCGCACGTTGGCGAGCTGCAGGCTGAGCCAGAACTGCTTCTGCTCGTTCGGCTGGCCGTCCCACTCGTCGATCGGGTCGCCGGCCGGCTCTCCGGTGACGGGGTCCAGTTCCTCGGTCAGGGTGATATCCAGCAGGCTGATGCCGGAGGAGACCGGCGTGGGCGTGGGGCCGGAGCGCACGGGCGTGGGCGTGGCCGTCGGACGCCGCTCCTCGAGCACGAGGAACGGCAGCGTGCGGACTTCCTGGCCGTTGATCAGCAGCGTGATGTGGTAGTTGCCGGGGGCGAAGCTGGTGTCCGGCACGAAGGTGAAGGTCATCGTGCGGTCCTGCTCGGTCGGCTCGGGCGGTAGCTCCAGCTGGCCGCCGTCGGGAGCGCGCTGCTCGATGAGCGTATCGCCGCGGTGCAGGATGGCGCTGAAGATCATGCCGCTCGGGTCGACCTTCTCCGAGACGCGCACGACGGCCACGATCTGCGGCGCGAAGACATCGAAGGTTTGTCCCGGCTCGACCGGCTCGCCGTCGCGCGTGCCGAGCGAGATGAGCGCCTCGGCGATGACGTCCTCCAGTTGCCCGGTCCCAACCCGGAAGGTGTAGCTGTCGACCAGGCGATTATTGATGCGCAGCTCGACCGAGTGGTCGAGCGCCGGGTTGAGATCCTGAGTGGCGCGGAACCCGAGCGAGACCCAGCGCGCCGGGCCGGAGGATTCCTCGACGATCTGCTCGCTCTGCCCGATGATCTGGTCACCCTCGAACCAGAAGGCGCGGAAGCGCACCGGCGGCTGCAGGCCGGTGACCAGCACCGAGAGGAACATCTGGCGCGAGTTGGCCGGGATGACCGTGACCTCGTCGAGCGGCACGCCCTCCTCATCGACGTTGGTCGCCAGGGTGACGCGCTCGATGACGTAGGGGGTATCGCGCGCCTCGGCGGTCAGCGCAGCGGCGAAGGGCAGCCGGGTGGGGGCCGGGCCGAGCGGCGCGAAGGCGCGCGTGGCGGTCGGCATGCCGGAGGCGCTGCTGGTGCTCTCGCAGGCAGTCACGATCAGGCTGACGGCGAGCAGGGTGAGGAGCGCGAGGCAGGCGCGCCTGGGGCGCGGGTTAGTCCGCGCCGGGCGGGCGTTGGTATGCGCCAAAGGCTTCCTCATACTCGTCGGCGACCTCCCGGGCGGTCTTGTGGACGTAGATCCTGGTCGTGGCCGGCGAGGCGTGACCGAGGATCGTCTGCACCGTCGATTCTCTCACGCGCCGACGCACTAGCTCGGTGGCCAGGCCGTGGCGGAAGGTGTGCGGCGTGACGGCGGACTCGACCCCGGCGGCCTCGCACAATTCTGCGACGATATGCTCGACGGTGCGCGGCGAGATGTGCTTGCCCGGCTTGCCGGGCGTGTCGCGGCCGGAGAAGGCCGGATAGGCGCCGACGCCGCGTCCCCGGTCACCCCTCTTCGTCCAATAAGCCACCAGCGCCTCAGCCGTCTCGGTGTCGAAAAGCACGGTGCGGCTCTTGCCGCCCTTGGCGCGGTAGATCGACGCGGTGCCTTCGCTCAGGCTGATGTCGCGCCGCGAGAGCCCGCACAGCTCCGACACCCGCACGCCGGTCCTGTAAAGGAACAGGATCATGGCCCGGATTTTCAAGCGCCGCAGGTCTTTCGCCTCGTTCTCCTCGCGCTTACTGCTGCGGACGTAGTCGATGATCTTTTCCAGGTCGTCCTGGTAGACGTCCGGCGGCGGGGGCGTGAAGCGCGGCATCAGGGCGCGCACACGGGTGGTGAGCTTGTCGGTCTGCAGCTCCGGGTGGAAGTCGAAGGCCGCCAGGTAGCCATACCACTTGCGGACCGCCGCCAGCTGCGTCTGCAGCGTGCGCATTCGCGAGATGTCCTCGGGCGTGCGCAGGTCGGCCGGCATCTCGTGGGCCACCCAGTTGGTGACGTGCTCGATAGCCAGCTTGGTGACGGGGTCGTCCTGCGGGTCGATGCCGTAGTCCCGCTCGACATGCTCCAGGAATTTCCGGATGGCGTAGTCGTAGGTCTCGCGCGACCTGGGCGATAGGTGCAGGTCCTCGTTGATGAATTTGCGGTGCGCGTCGCTGATTGTCGTGTTCACGCTGCCTCGGCATCCGGTGTGTACGTACATTGCTGGGTCGAGTATAGGCGCTGGTGGCGGGAGCGCCAAGCGGCGAGGATGCAGCGACTAGCCTCTTACGCAACG
>DATGQR010000468.1:0-2202 GCA_035304105.1 Thermomicrobiales bacterium
CAGCACGCGCATCCCGGAGGGGTGCGGGTAGGCGCGGATATCGCGCACCAGATCGCGGCTGGCAGCGGAGTTGGACGGGTCGCGGGTGTAGACCAGCACGGCAGCCGTGTCGTCGCTGGCCAGGCGCCGGTAAGCCGGGCCGAGCAAGGGATCGTCCAGCCGGTCGGGCTGGCGGTAGAGCAGTTCGTACTGCGCCAGGGTGAGGCGCGGATCGACGGTGACGATGCTGTCGATGCGCATCACCCGCTCGTCGGCGGCGAGCCGGCGGGTGAAGTCCCAGAGCGCGGCGAGCTGTTCGGGCGCGTTGACCGGGCCGGACGTCTTGACGGCGATCATCACCGGCGAGATCTCGCCCTCGTTGAACTCGTTGACCAGGATGTCGGCTCCGCGGCGCGAGTCGGTGCGGGCGGGCAGGATGCTCGCGTCCGGCGAGGAGAGGCGTGCGTCCAGGAAGGGCAGGCCGAGCGACAGCAGCAGGGCGACGGTCGGCAGGAATACCGCCCAGGGGCGCGCCATGACGACGCTCGACAGGCGCACCCAGAAAGTGCCCTCGCCGATTGGGCCGCGCCCGAAGATGCGCAGCGACTCGATGCGCGGTCCGACGAATGCCAGGACGGCCGGCAGCAGCGTCAGCGCCCCGAGCAGCGACATGGCGACGACAAACAGCCCGGCGATGCCGACCGAGCGCAGGAACATGATGTCGAAGAGCGCCAACCCGGAGAGACCGATCATCACGGTCAAGCCGGAGTAGAAGACGGCCTGGCCGGCGGTCGCGACGGTGACGGCAACGGCCTCGTCAATCTCGCGGTGCTTGAGTTCCTCGCGGAAGCGGCTCGTCATGAAGAGCGAGTAGTCGATCGCCAGGCCCAGGCCGAGCATCGTCGTCAGGTTGAGGACGAAGATCGAGAGATCGACATAATGGCCGACGACGAAGAGCAGGCCCAATACGGTCGCCACGCTGAAGGCGCCAACGACCAGCGGCACGCCGGCGCCCATCAGCGTCCCGAAGACGAACACCAGGGCCAGCAGCGCAAACGGGATGGCGAATACTTCGGCGCGGCGCAGATCCTGCTCGGAGAGGCGTTCGACGTCCTCGAAGAAGGCCGGCGCGCCAGCGACGGTCGTCTCCAGCCCGGTGTCGAGCAGCCGGGCGCGGATCTCGGGCAGGACGCGCTGGGCCTCTTCCGGCGAGAGGTCGAGCTGGACCAGGGTGTAGGCGGTGTCGCCATCCTTCGAGATCTGGGCCGGATTCTCGATGAAGCGGGTGGCGCCGACCACGTCCGGGTGGCTCATCACCCGGCTCAGGCTCAACTCGGCTGCGGCGACGAAGGCCGGGTCGGTCGCGCGCAGCTCGTCGGACTGGAAGATGACGACCAGCGAAGAGGGCGCGAAACCGTCGAGTTCGGCTTCCAGGACGGCGCGGGCCTGGGCGGATTCGGTATGCGGGCTGGTGAAGCCGCCAACCTTGAGCACCGAGGGGAGGCGTGGGACGAGCGGCGCGCTGATCACGAAGACCAGCAGCCAGAGCAGTACGACCAGACGCCGGCGGCGAGCCGCGAAATGTCCGATCCGGTAGAACATTGCATCTTTCCGAGAGGCCGGGACGTCGCTAGGATAACGTCGCCGGGAACGCGAGCGCGGAGGAGCCTCGCCCGGGAGCATGAATGTATCACGCAGGAGGCTAGATGGATACTTCGGAGGGTCACAAGTCGGCCGTCCGCGAGCAGTTCGGCAAAACGGCCCAGGACTACGTCAATTCCCCAACCCATGCCTCGGGGCAGGACATCGTGCGGCTGGTCGAGCTGACCGAGGCCGGCCCGGATGACGTGGCGCTGGACGTCGCCACCGGTGGGGGGCACACTGCGCTGGCGGTCGCGCCACACGTCAAGCACGTGGTCGCCAGCGATTTGACGCCGAACATGCTGGAAGCCGCCGAGAAGCACATCCGCTCGAAGGGCGTCGAGAACGTCAGCTTCGAGCTCGCCGACGCCGAGGACATGCCGTTCGAGGACGAGTCCTTCGACATCGTGACCTGCCGGATCGCGCCGCACCACTTCAGCGACATCGCCGCGTTCGCCCGTGAGGTGGCCCGGGTGCTCAAGCCCGGCGGGCGGTTTGTCCCGATGGACTCGATCAGCCCGGACGACGACGAGCTAGACGCCTCCATCAACGAGCTGGAGCAGCGCCGCGACACGACGCACG
>DATGQR010000469.1:0-4378 GCA_035304105.1 Thermomicrobiales bacterium
GCGCCGCTCCTTGATGTTGGTCGAGTAGGATGCCCGGATCAGCGCCGTGCCCATCTCCTCGACCAGCGAGCTGAAGGCCGAGCCGATGACCTCGACGGTGATCGGGTCCAGCGTCGTCTGTGTCGTCGCCATCGTCTAGCGCGTCCCCTCCTGAATCAGCAGGTTGCCAATGCGGTCGACCTCGACCGTCTGGCCTTCCAGCACGTAGGTCGTCGAGTCCATCTGCTCGACGATCGCCGGCCCGTCGAAGCGCTGCCCCGCCAGCAGCGCCTCCCGCTGGTAGACCGGCACATCCACTCGCCCGCCGGCCGCCGCGATATGCACCGGGCGCGTCTCCCGGGCCTCCGGCGCGCCGGAGCCGCGCTCGATCTCAGGGAACTCCGGAGCCGGAACCAGCCCGAACGCCTCCACCCGCAATGTCACGAACTGGGCCGGCTCGCCCGGGGCGCTGAAGCCGTAGGCCCGGTCGTGCTCGGCGTGAAACTGCTCGAGGATCGCCGCCAGCGCCGCCTCGTCCAGTTCCCCTTCCGGAACCTCGATCGCCAGTTCATAGTTCTGCCCGGCGTAGCGCATGTCGGCGATGCGTCGCAAGCGCCGGTCCTCCGTTGCAACCGCCTCGAGGTCGAGCCAGGCGGCCGCTTCAGCTTCCAGATCGCGGAAGCCGCGCCCGACGTCGTCCAATGCCTCCGCCGTGGCCGGCACGGTCAGCGTGCGCGAGAAGTCCGCTCGCAGGTCGGAGAGCAGCAGGCCCAGGGCGCAGAGCGCGCCGGGCACCGTCGGGACCAGCACGCGCGGGATCTCCAGCTCGCGCGCCAGCCGGGCGGCGTGCAGCGGACCCGCCCCGCCGAAGGCCACCAGCGTGAAATCCCGCGGATCGTAGCCGCGCTCGATCGAGACCACCCGGATCGCCCGGCCCATGTTGACGCTCACGATCGCCAGGATGCCCTCGGCGACCGCCACCGGCTCAAGCCCCAGCTCGGCGGCCAGCCGCCCGACGGCCGTGTCCGCCGCCGTCGCGTCGACCGGCATCCTGCCTCCCAGCAAGCTCTCGCGGTTCAAGATGCCGAGCGCCAGGTTCGCGTCGGTGACCGTCGCTTCCGTCCCGCCGAGCCCGTAGCCAGCCGGGCCGGGCACCGCGCCGGCGCTGCGCGGCCCCACCTTCAGGTGGCCGCCTGAGTCGATCCAGGCGATCGAGCCGCCCCCCGCTCCGACCGTGTTGATGTCGATCATCGGCGCGCGAATCGGGTAGCCGGCCACCTTCGAGTCGATCCCGATCCGGAAGTCGCCATTGGCGATCAGCGAGACATCGGTGCTGGTCCCGCCCATGTCGAACGTGATCGCGTTCTCCAGCCCGGCCGCGGCCGCCACCCGCCCGCCGCCGACCACCCCGGCCGCTGGCCCCGAAAGGACCGTCCGTACCGGCAGGTCGCGCGCCACGTCCAGCGAGATCAGCCCGCCGTTCGACTGGGTGATGTAGGGCGCGGCCGGCAACCCCAGCCCGGCCACTTGCTCCTTCAAGCGGCTGACGTACCCGGCCATCACCGGCCCGATGTAGGCGTTGACCACCGTCGTCGAGAGCCGCTCGTACTCCCGGAACTCGGCCAGCACGCGGTGGGAGATACTGGGGTAGACCTCCGGTGCTTCCTCGCGGATCAGCTCCAGCACCCGCTCCTCGTGCTCCGGGTAGAGGTAGCTGTAGAGGAAGCAGACGGCGATTGCCTCCATCCCGCGCTCCTTGAGCGTGCGGATCGCCTGCCGCGCGGCGTCCTCATCCAGCGCCCGCTCGACCGTGCCGTCATAGAGCAGCCGCTCCGGGACCTCGATCCGGTCGCGCCGGCGCACCAGCGCCACCGGCTTCTCGACCTGCAGGTCGTAGAGGTCCGGGCGTTCCTGCCGGCCGATCTCCAGCAGGTCGCGGAACCCGGCCGTCGTGATGACGCCCGTCTTCGCGCCGCGCCCTTCGAGCAGCGTGTTGGTCGCTACCGTCGTGCCGTGGCCGAAGTAGCCGACCTCCCCCGGCTCGACCCCCGCCAGCTGAAATCCCTCGCTGGCCCCGGCCAGGATCGCCCGGCTCGGGTCGTCCGGCGTCGACGGCAGCTTGTGAATCGTCAGCCTGCCCTCGCCATCGATGACGCACACATCCGTAAACGTCCCGCCGGTATCAATCCCAATTCTGGTGCTCATCGCTTCCCCGGTGTCCAGGCTCTTCTTGGGTGCCCTATCGCGCTTCGGTATATTCCTGATATATTAGACGCATTCTAGACGAGACAACGGGGGAGATGCGCCTCATGTCGCGTGCGCCGGAATGCAAGCGGGCCAGACAGACGTTACCCAGTCTGCGGAGCGTGCGCCTCGGCCCGCCGCCATCGCCAAATGGGTCCCGCCCGACCAAGCCGCGCAAGGCCGACGAGGCGTACGGCATGCTCAAGGACATGATCCTGACCAGCGAGCTCGCGCCCGGCCAGATGCTCGACGAGCGTGCCCTGATGGAGCAGCTCAGCATCGGCCGCACGCCGCTGCGCGAGGCCATCCAGCGCCTAGCCCACGAGCGGTTGATCAACATCGCCCCGCGCAAGGGCAGCTGGGTTTCGGACCTGTCGATCTCCGACCTCCAGGATCTGATCGCGGCGCGCGAGTTGGTCGAGCCGCCGGTCGCGGCCCAGGCGACGGCGAAGATCGTGCCGGAAGAGATCGCCGAACTGCGGGGGTTGGTCGATCGGGCGTCCGAGGCGATCATCGCCGGAGATTTCCTGGCGGCGATCCAGGCCGACCGCACCTTCCACCAGCGCCTGGCCCAGATCGCCGGCAACACCTATCTCGCGCGGGTGGTCGATGAGATCAACACGGCGACCCTGCGCTATTGGCACCTCTCCTTCAAGCACGCTGGCGATCTCACCGAGACCTACAACCACCATAACGCGATCGTCGATCGCCTGGAGGCCGGCGATGCCGAAGGCGTCCGGCAGGCCCTCCACGACCATATCGGGATTTTCCGCCGGCGCATGCAGCATGTGCTGGGCAGCGGGCTGTAACGGGCAGCCCGACACCAAAGTTGGGACACGCGCCGCGGGGCGCGGCAGGAAGGAGTTGGGAGATGGACACGATGCGCGTGGCGCTCGTACAGATCAACAGCAGGCACGACAAAGAAGCGAACATCAGGCGCGCCGAGGAGCTGATCGACCAGGCCGCCGCGACCGGGGCGCGCCTCGTCGCCCTACCGGAGTACGTCAACTTCCTCGGCCCACGCGAGCAGCACGAGGAGATCGCCGAGACGATCCCCGGGCCGATCACCGAGCGCTTCAGCGCCAAGGCGAAGGAGCACGGCATCTACCTGCTGGGTGGCTCGATCCACGAGCGCACCGGCACGCCCGGCAAGTTCTATAACACCTCGGTGCTCTATGGCCCGGACGGCGAGATGCTGGCCAGGTATCGCAAGATACACCTGTTCGACATCGACCTGACCGGCAACGTCAGCGCTAACGAGTCGGCTACGATCCTGCCGGGCGAGGAGATCGTCACCGCCGAGGTCGATGGCCATACCGTGGGCCTGTCGATCTGCTACGACCTGCGCTTCCCGGAGCTGTACCGGCTGCTGGCGCTGGAGGGCGCCGAAATCCTCTTCGTCCCAGCCGCCTTCACGATGTTCACCGGCAAGGACCACTGGCACACCCTGCTGCGCGCCCGGGCGATCGAGAACCAGGCCTTTGTCCTGGCGCCGGGGCAGTTCGGCGCGCACGAGCCGAACGACCAGCGCTGCTACGGCCACAGCCTGATCGTCGATCCCTGGGGCACCGTGCTGGCCGATGCGCCCGACAAGGAGTGCGTCGTGACCGCCGAGCTGGACTTCGAGCACCTGCGGAAGATCCGCACGCAGCTGCCCTCGCTGGCCAACCGCCGGCCCAGCGCCTACCTGAGTCGCGAGGCGGTCGTCGCCGACTAGGCGGGCCCACGATATCCGTCACTGGCAAGGACGTGCGCGGGCGGCCAGGACAAGCCGCCCTGAAGAGTGAAGGATCACGAAGATGGCAAAGCAACTGTCGAACGGCACGAGCGCTCATTGTTGACCAGAATCCCAGTGCTCTCGCGCCACGATCCACTCCAACTCGGCGCCAGCCCGTCGGTCTTGAGCTTCAGTGCCGGCAGCTTACGACGAGGGGGTTGGCGGTGCGGCCTCTCTAGTCGCTGCTGAGGAGGGGGAGAGGCGATGATGAGAGCTTGATTGAAGTCAAGAAGAATTAGCGAGGCCTGGCTGGGGACTGACGAGAATGGGCGCGACCTGTTGAGCCGGATCATCGTCGGATCGCGCACCTCGATGCTGGTGGCGATTCTCTCGGTGTCGCTGGCGACGGTGCTGGGCGTGACCGTCGGGCTGGTCGGC
>DATGQR010000470.1:0-3475 GCA_035304105.1 Thermomicrobiales bacterium
GGTGTAGATGTTGGCGCACAGGGTGTACGGCAGGTCGGCGATGGTGCGCAGTTCGAACTCGCTCGACGTGCAGCTTTGGCCGGAGCGCACGTAGCGGAGCTGCCCGCTGTAGCGATTGACACAGACCCGATCCAGCTCCTCCGGCACTGGCTGCGCGGTCACCGGGCTCACGGTTGTCCCGATCGCCAGACCGAGCGCTACGATCGCCAGCAAGAACCCGAACCGGCGAAGCGGTCCCGCCATATGTCCCCCGTGACTAGTTGTACTCGCGAACGAAAGCCGACTCACGCCCGACAGCGTGAGATCCGGCGGCGATTGTATGCAGCAACCGTCGCTTGCCACACAGTATTTGCGCGTTTTGGGACCGTTCTCCTAGCCCTCTTGCCGCGCTTGCCGTTGCCGAATGAGGCCGGCCCGTGGCGGCGAAGCGGCGTGGTAGACTGCCGGCAACCCACAATTCGCGAGATCACCCAGGAGGCGCCCGATGGAACGCGTCGACTTCACGCTGTTGAGCCCATTGCTGCTGCTGGAGCGTGCCGCCACGGCGCTTCCCGAGCGGACCGCGATCATCCACGGCGATCGGCGCCTCAGCTACCGCGAGATGGCGGCCGCGGCGACACGGCTGGCCCGCGCCCTGCAGGCGAGCGGCGTCGCGCCGGGCGACCGCGTGGCCTACCTGTGCCCGAATATCCCCGAGATGCTGGTGGCCCACTTTGGCGTGCCGCTGGCCCATGCCACGTTGGTGGCGATCAACACGCGCCTGGCGGCCAGCGAGATCGAGTACATCCTGAACCACGCTGGCGCGCGCATCCTGGTGGCCGATACGGCACTGATGGCGGCCATCGCGCCGATCCGCACCCGGCTGCAGACAGTCGAGGAGATCGTGGCCGTCGACGACACCGGCGTGCCTTCCCCCTTCGACGCCACGCCCTACGCCGAATTCATGGCGCGCGGCAGCGACGAGCCGCTGCCCTGGCGGGTGGATGACGAGGACCGCATCATCTCGATCAACTACACCTCTGGCACGACCGGCCGCCCCAAAGGCGTGATGTACTCGCATCGCGGCGCATACCTCAACGCGCTGGGCGAGATCATCCACTCGCAGCACACGGTCGACAGCGTCTACCTCTGGACGCTGCCGATGTTCCACTGCAACGGCTGGTGCACGACCTGGGGCGTGACCGGCATCGCCGGGACGCACGTCTGCCTGCGCACGCCGGAGCCGGGCGAGGTTTGGAAGCTGATCGCGGCGCACGGGGTGACGCACCTCAACGCCGCGCCGACCGTGCTGATCATGCTGGCCAACCACCCGGACGCGCACGCCGTCGAAGGCGGCCTGACCGTGACGACCGCCGGAGCGCCGCCCAGCCCGACGCTGATCGGCCAGCTCGAAGCGCTCAACATGACGGTCGTCCACATGTACGGCCTGACCGAGACCTACGGCCCCACCACCGTCTGCGAGTGGCAAAAGGAGTGGGATGTCGGGGCCAACGCGACGGGCCGCGCCCGGCTGCTGGCTCGCCAGGGCGTGGCCTTCGCGGTGAGCGACCCGATCCGCGTGGTCGACGAGCAGATGAACGACGTGCCGCGCGATGGCAAGACGCTCGGCGAGGTGGTGATGCGCGGCAACATCGTCATGGCCGGCTACTACGACGACCCCGAGGCAACCGCCGAAGCCTTTCGCGGCGGCTGGTTCCACAGCGGTGACCTCGGCGTGTGGCACCCGGACGGCTACATCGAGCTGCGCGACCGCAAGAAGGACGTGATCATCTCCGGCGGTGAGAACATCTCGACCATCGAGGTGGAGCAGGCCATCGCCAGCCACCCGGCCGTGCTGGAGTGCGCGGTCGTCTCGATGCCGCACGAGCTGTGGGGTGAGCGCCCCAAGGCCTACGTGATCTGCAAGGACGGCCAGCAGCCCAGCGAGGTCGAGATCATCGAGCACGTGCGCGCCGGGCTGGCCCACTACAAGGCGCCGGACGCCGTCGCATTCGTCACCGAGCTGCCCAAGACGGCCACCGGCAAGATCCAGAAGTTCGTCCTCCGCGAGCGCGAATGGGCCGGCTACGAGGCGCGCGTCTACGGCGGCTCGACCGCCCGGCCATGAGTGAGTCAGTGCGGTACGTGATCCGTCAGGAGGCAGCCGATGAGCCGGGTTGACCGGACCCTGCTGACGCCACTCCTGCTGCTGGAGCGCGCGGCCCACGCCTTGCCCGACCGCGTCGCGATCATCCACGGCGAGCGGCGCTACACCTATCGCGAGATGGCCGCGGCGGCGGCGCGCATGGCTCGCGCGCTGCGGGCGTCCGGCGTCGAGCTCGGCGATCGGGTCGCCTGCCTGCTGCCCAACATCCCGGAGCTGCTGCTGGCGCACTTCGGCGTCCCGCTCGCGCACGCCGTGCTCGTCGCGATCAATACGCGGCTGGCGCCCGGTGAGATCGAGTACATCCTCAACCACTCGGGCGCGAAGCTGCTGATCGTCGATACCGGATTGATGCCCGCCATCGCACCGGTGCGCGGCAACCTGAAGACGGTCGAAGAGATCATCTGTGTAGACGACGCAGGCATCGAGCCAGCGTTCGAGGCAACGGACTATGCCGGCTTCCTCGCGCGGGGCGAACGGGGCCGGGGCGAGCCGCTGCCCTGGCGAGTCGACGACGAGGACCGCATCATCTCGATCAACTACACCTCGGGGACCACCGGGCAGCCGAAGGGCGTGATGTACTCGCATCGCGGCGCTTACCTGAACGCCCTGGCGCAGATGATCCACTCGCAGCACACGGTGAACTCGGTGTACCTCTGGACCCTGCCGATGTTCCACTGTAATGGCTGGTGCACCACCTGGGGTGTGACCGGCATCGGCGGCACCCATGTCTGCCTGCGGGCCGTCGACGCTGGCGAGATCTGGGAGAAGATTCGCGATCACCGGGTGACCCATCTGAACGGCGCCGCGACGATCCTGATCATGTTGATCAACCACCCGATGGCCGCGCCGGTCGCCGATCCCCTGATCGTCACGACCGGCGGCGCGCCGCCCAGCCCGACCCTGATCAGCCAGCTCGAGGCGCTCAATATGCCGGTCATTCACCTGTACGGCCTGACCGAGACCTACGGACCCGCGACGATCTGCGAGTGGCAGCATGAGTGGAACGGTCAGGGCTCCGGCCAGCGCGTCCGGCTGCTGGCCCGCCAGGGCGTGGCCCACATCACGGCAAACCCCATCGCCGTCGTCGACGAGCAGATGCACGAGGTGCCGAAGGACGGCGCGACGCTGGGTGAGGTCGTGATGCGCGGCAGCACGGTCATGGCCGGTTACTACAACGACCCGGATGCGACGGCGGAAGCTTTCCGTGGCGGCTGGTTCCACAGCGGTGACCTCGGCGTGTGGCACCCGGACGGCTATATCGAGCTACGCGATCGCAAGAAAGACATCATCATCTCGGGCGGCGAGAACATCTCGACGATCGAGGTCGAG
>DATGQR010000471.1:0-2432 GCA_035304105.1 Thermomicrobiales bacterium
TGGCCGGCTGGGTCTTCGCGCGGGAGATCGAGGGCCGCCGGCAGAAGCTGGCCCGCTTCGCCCTGCTCTGTGGGCTGCTGATCCCGCTCCAGCCGCTGGGCGAGGAGCATCACTACACGCTGGCGCTGCCGGCGGTCATGGCCGCCCTGCTGCTGGCGATGGAGATGGAAGCGGGGGCGCGACGTGGGCTGGTACTGCTGCTGGCCACCCTGGGGACGCTGCTCATCGCCGCGCCGCTCCAGCACACCGATCCGTGGTTCGCGCCCGGCTGGCGCGCCCTGCTGGCCTACCCCAAGCTCTACGGGGGCATCGCGCTGGCCGGAGCGATGGCGACCTACCTCGCCCTCGCCCCGGCGAGCTGGCCGGCGGCAGCTCGCGCGGCTGCCGCCCGGCTGCGTGTCGTCAGCGGACGCGCGTCAGCGTCTCGGCGACCGGCGTCCGCACCCCGGCTTCCGGGTCGAAGGCCCACACCTTGACGTGGTACTCCCCGCGCCCAAGGTAGATGTGGGTGACATTCAGGCCGATGTGCGCGTCCATCAGGTCGCTGACGAAGATCGAGCCGTCATTGAAGTCGACGATGTAGAAGAGCTTCTTGGACGGTGACCAGTCGCTGACCAGCGAGATCGTGTCCGGCATCTGCAGTTGGGCGACGCCGTTGTTGCCGATGACGACCTTGTCGATGACGTCGTTCGGCGCTTCTTCCAGCTGTAGGTAGATGTCGAGCAGCGGGTTGATGACGTCCTCGCCCAGCGGCTCGCGGCCGCGCTCGCCGACTTCGCCCAGGCCGTACTGGATCTCGCAGATCTTGCAGCGCGGCTTCTCCGGCGTCGGGTTCGGGGTGACGCTCGGGTCGCCGGGCAGCTCGCCGTAGCGCCACTGGTAGTAGTGCAACCCGACGTTGCCGGTCTCGACTCGCCAGCCATCGGGGTTATCCGGCGTGTAGGTGGCGACGCGGCGCTCGAAGACCTGGACCAGGATGTCAGTCGGCTCGCCCTCCAGCTCGATCGTGGCCCAGTAGGCTTCGGTCACCGGGAAGCCGAAGCCGAAGAAGGGATCTTCGAAGAAGCGGGCCTCGACGAGCTGGCCGTCGACGTAGACCGTGCCGCTGCCGTTCATGAAGTCCCAGAAGACCGAGGCCACAGTGTGCTCCGTCTCCGGCACATAATAGGCGGCGGTCACGCCGTAGTCCGCGAAGCGGGCATCTTCGCCCGGCTGACCGTCGTCGTCGATCGTGGCGGTGATCGTCTCGCCAACGTCAACGGCGGGGTCGTCCAGCAGGCCAGCCATGTCGGCGTAGGTGGGAGCGGACTCGTCGGTCGGGTCGCCGGCGATGTTGATCTCGGCCGGCTCGCGCTGCTCGAACTGATCGTCGCCGAGCTGCAACTCGCCGGTGATCATCTCCAGCGGCAGCAGGCCAGTCGTCACGAACCAGGGGCTGCCCGGCTCGACGTCGCTATCGACCGGCATCTCCATGCGCGCCTTGTCGTAGTACTGCACCAGGCGCTCGCCGTCCGGCGCTTCAGCGTAGGCTTCCATCATCGGGCCGGTTCTCGCCTCTGGCCCCCAGATCCAGGTGCGGTTGACGATCAGATCGCTGACCGGCAGGTCAGTGCGCGACCAGGTGCGCTCGAACTCTTCATTGGCGGGTTCCTGCGCCCTGGCCTGGAACAGCGGGATCGCCAGCGCGACCAGCAGCACGGCGGCCGAGAGCGCGATCGGGATCGCGTGATTGCGAGTGAGGCGTGCGGGCAAAGTCACTGTTTCCTCCAACATAGTCGGCGCGGCGCGACCGTCAGCCCGAAGTGGACGGCCGCCGACGCGCGGACCCGAGAACTGAATGCACCTGGGGCAGGGGTCTTCCGCCCCAGGTGGCTATCAACATATCACCTTCGCCCGACCGGCCGGAGCCGGGCGGCTAGCTCCCCGCGGAGAGTTGAAAGATCGCCAGCACCTCGGAGAGCACGGCGGCGTGCCAGAAGTCAGCCAGCGCGTCGAGCTGCTCGAAGGCGTCGCCCTGCCGTTCCAGGCGCGCATTGTCGTAGTAGTAGAGCGACGAGACCGGCTCATCGTTGGCGACGCCGGAGAGCCAGACATCGGCGCGCTCGTTGGCCAGCTGGAGCATCTCGGCCAGCGCCGTCTGGCGCCCGTACTCCACGACCGCCCCGAACTCATCGAGGCGCGCGTCGAGCGAGTAATACTCGGCGATGACGATGGCCGACTGGTTGAAGCCGAGCAGCGACGCGCCCAACTGCATGATCGCCTGGGCCTCCGGCTTCTGCATGCTGCCGATCAGCGCGTCGGCGCCGTTGACCGCGGCGATGGCGGTCAGGTAGGTGTTGTCCGCCTCGGTGAAGATCAGCTTGGCCAGATCCAGCGAGTAGCCGTTCTGCTCGGCGAACGGGCCGAGGATGACCGAGTCGAAGTAGGCGATG
>DATGQR010000472.1:0-9179 GCA_035304105.1 Thermomicrobiales bacterium
ACCTCCTCGGCGTGGACCGAGCGAACATCGAGCTGCAGCGCCCGGAAGCTGGCCGGCGAGTGCAGCTCGCGCGCCTCCAGCTCGCGGACGATCCGGCGATAGCGGAAGCCGGGGTCCCAGTAGCCGTGGATCGGGTGCGGATAACGCTCGTCCACCAGGCAGTTGTTGGCGCAGGCCACCCAGCCGCGCTCCGGGTTGCGCTCCAGCGGCATCTCTTCCGGCGGCACGTAGCGCGGCGGGAACTCCTCGGGCGGCAGCAGGCCCGGGCCTGCCTGGCGCGTGGCCATCCGCCCGATGCCGGCCATCGCGATCTCCCCGGCTGCGTCGGCCACGGCGACGCTGAGCGGTGGGGTCGTGAAATTCCCGAAGCGGGGCAGCATCTCATCGAGCGTGGTGGCTCGGGCAGCGTCGAGCAAGACGCCGATCTCGTGCCCCGGCTCCATGCCGGTCCAGTGCAGGCTGACTGTCTGGCCGCCCGGCTGCGGCAGCAGGTCGGACACCAGCGGCCCGCGCGGCGTGTAGCGAATCGTCAGCACCTCGTCGGCCTGCCCCTTGACGCCGATGATCTCGTCGTGGCTGTGGAGCGGCTGCCACTCGCCGTCGTTGCGGACGCTCGCGCCGTCCTCGCTCAGCTCCTCGCGGTAGAGGAAGACCTGCGGCGTGAGCGCCGCGGTAACGCCCCAGGCGATCTCTGGGGTGCGCCCGATGACGACCGCCGGGATGCCCGGCACGCACATCCCGGCAACCCGGAAACCGGGCGCCTCAATGCGCGCCTCATGCCAGATCGATGGGTTGCGCAGTTCCAGGTGAGGGTCGTTAGCCAGCAGCGCCCCACCGGTGGCCGAGCGCTCCGCCGAGACGGCCCAGGCGTTGCTAGCGCCCAGCTGCGGGAAGACCGGCAGGGGGCTCGCTGCCTGCGGCGCGCCGGCGACGGCGGGAACGACCGGCTCGCGGATGATCGGCTCGTGTTCGCTGTAGCCGCCCCGGTAAATCGCCTCGGCCCACTCCTGACCGAGCGCCAGCCTGATCTGCTCGGCGGTCAGATCGGCGTCGAGCGAGCCGCTGAGCACCCAGGCCAGCAGGCGGAAGACGGCCACGCAATCCGCCGGCTCCCAGGGTTCCGGCCGGTGGCGCGTGGCGCGGAATTCCAACGGCAGCGCGCCGTGCGCGATGAAGTGGTTGACTCCGGCGGAGTAGCTCTCGGCCGCGGCCCGCTCCTCAGCACTCATCTCCTCGACGATCTGCCGGGCAATGCGCGGCATGCCCAGCAGGCGCATCAGCCGGTCACTTTCCAGCGTCTGCGGGCCGACGATCTCGCTGAGCCGCCCCAGCGCCGCCCGGCGGTGGAGGTCCATCTGCCAGAGGCGGTCCTCGGCGGTCGCGAAACCCTGCCCGAACAGCGCGTCCTTCCAGGTCGCCGCGATGATCCGCGGCACGCCGAGCCGGTCCCGCTCGATCGTCACCGGCGCAGTCAGCCCCGGCGCGCGGGTCAGGCGCCGCTCGCGCCGGGCTCGAAGCCCGGAGACCGCCCCGGCCGTGGCTGCCGCTCCCAGCACCGCGCCCTTCAACAACCGCTTGCGTCGCACCGGCAGTCGAGATCGCTTCACCATCGCTCTCCCCCCTGTCGCTCGCTCACCGTTGACATCGCACGGCAGGTGGCAACCATAACGCGAGCGCGCGCCCGGCTGCGACCGTCGTGAGAGGCCGCCGTATACTTCCCTGCGAATAATCGAGGGTTGGGGGGATGTGCCCCGAAAGAGGAGAACACACATTGTTCGAGACTCAGCGGATGCGGGCGCTTCTTCTGATCATGGTCGTCGCCCTGGTGCTGCCGCTGCTGGCGGCCTGTGGTGATGACGATGATGACGACGGCGACGCTGCCGAACCGACGGCTACCGAGCAGGCCGCCGCGCCGGAAGAAGAACTGACCGAGGCAACCATCGGTATCGTGCCGGTGCTGATTTACGGGCCGGTCTTGCTGGCCCACGAGAAGGGCTACTTCGAGGACTACGGCATCGCCAGCGAACTGAGTCCGCTGGCCGGCGGCGCAGACATGGTGACGCTGACCGCTAACGGCGACTTCGACTTCGGTATCGGCGGCGCCGGGCCGGCCTTCTTCAATGCGATCAACCGCGGCGTCGAGCTGACCGTTATCGCGCCGCTGCATTTCGAGCGGCCCCCGCTGGCCACGCCGCTGATGGTCTCCAAGGAGCGCTACGACAGCGGCGAGCTGGACTCGATCGAGAAGCTGGAAGGCAAGAAGGTCTCGGTCAACGCCCGCGGCGCGACCGAGTACTGGCTCGACCAGGCGCTGCGCCAGGGCGGGCTGACGATCGAGGACATTGACCTGCAGGAGCTGGGCTTCGGCGACGTCGCGGCCGCGCTGGAATCCGGCGCGCTCGACGCGGCCATGCTCGGCGAACCGTTGGCCACCCAGGCCGAGCAGAACGGCATCGCCGTGCGTCTGACCGACGACTTCGTCAGCGACTTCCAGCCGACCTTCGTCTTCGTCAATACCAGCTTCGCCGAGGAGAACCGAGACCTGGTCGTCAACTTCCTGGCTGCCTACCTGCAGGGCTGCCGCGACCTGACCGGCGACGACTGGGCCAACACCGAGAACCTGGAGATGCTCAACCGGCAGACCAACGTGCCGGCGGACCTGATCGAGGACGCGGCGCGCACCTACTGCGAGCCCAACGGCGAGGTCAACATCGACGACCTGGAAACGCTGCAGGAGTTCTTCGCCGCGCGCGGCCTGCTGGACTACGAGGAGATGATGGACGTCGAGTCCTTCGTGGACACGTCCTACGTCGAGCAGGCGCTCGATCTGATCGGTGAATACGAGGAATAAGGAACAGGGAAGAGGGAACAGGCGAAAGAAGTGGCGTCGGATCGCAGTGCCAATGCCAGCGGGCTAGTGCGTAGCGGCTATGTGCCGGTGATGATCTATGCGCCGATCGTTTTGGCCCAGGCACGGGGGTACTATGCCGACGCCGGGGTGGAGGTCGAGCTGCGGGCGATGCCGACGGGGCGGGACATCGTTCCGAATCTCGTCTCCGGCCGCTTCGACATCGCGGCCGGCGGACCGGGCCCGGACTTCTGGCAGGCCCTCCGCGACGGCCACGACATCCGCCTGATCGCCCCGCTGCACGCTGAGCGCCCGCCGGCCACGACGCCACTGATCGCGCGCGCCGACCTGTTCGACTCCGGCGAGGTCGCCAGCGTCGAGGATCTGCGCGGCCGGCCGGTTTCCTCGCCTTCGCCGGGCGTGCCGCTCTTCTGGCTGCACTCAGCCCTGGAGCGCGGCGGCCTGACGCTGGACGACGTCGACCTGCGCTTCGTGCCCTACGACCAGGTCGGCGCGGCCTTCCAACGCCGCGAGATCGACGCCGCACTGCTCGGCGAGCCGCTGGTCACCGATCTGATCGACCGCGGCATCGCCGCCCGGCTCGAATCCGACTTCGTCGACGGTCTCCAGCCGACCTATCTCTACACCCTTGCCGAAACGCTGGAGACGCGCCGCGACGAGATCACCCGCTTCGTCTCCGCCTACCTGCGCGCCTGCGCCGACCTGCAGTCCGGCAACCTCGACCTCGGCTGGTCCGCAGCCTCGACGATGGATGTCATCTCCCACTTCACCGACGTCCCCGGCGTGGAGGTCGCCGAGTCGATGCACCCCATCTACGAACCTGAAGGCCGCTTCCGCCGCGGCAGCATCGCGCGCATCTATGATTTCTTCGTCGCGCGGGGCGACGTGGAGCCAATCGACGGCTTCGACCCGGACAGCTTGATTGACGAGAGCATTGTGGAGGCGTTGCGGGATGGCTCTCACCCCCCAACCTCCTCTCCCAACCCTGGGAGAGAGGGAGCAAGAGGCGAGAGCCAGCACGAGCGCGGTAGCTCTGACGCTTCGATAGGGCAGCCCTCTCCCAGGATTGGGAGAGAGGAAGGGGGTGAGGGCCGCCCATGAAACTCACCGTCTCCAATCTCACCGTCCAGTTCCCGCTCGGCCGCGACATCGTGACGGCGCTGGACAATGTGTCGTTCGAGCTCGCGGCCGGGGAGTTCTGCGCGATCGTCGGGCCGTCGGGGTGCGGCAAGAGCACGCTGCTGCGGACGATCGCCGGGTTGAACGAGCCGACCAGCGGCAGCGTCCAGATCCACGCCAGCGACCCGACACGGCCGGATCAGGCGATGGTCTTCCAGGGCACGTCGGTATTCCCCTGGATGACGGTGCTGCGCAACGCGGCCTACGGGTTGGAGATGCGCAGGGTAGACCAGCCGGAGCGCGAGCGGATCGCTGGCGAGCTGCTGCGCCAGGTGGGGTTGGGCGATTTCCTGAACGCCTACCCCCGGCAGCTCTCCGAGGGCATGCGCCAGCGGGTAGCCATCGCTCGGGCCTTCGCGATGGACCCGGAGGTGCTGCTGATGGACGAGCCCTTCGGCGCGCTCGACGAGCAGACCCGCCTGGTGCTCCAGGATGAGCTGCTGCGGATCTGGGAGGAAACCGGCAAGACGGTCGTGTTCGTCACCCACGGCATCGACGAGGCCATGATCCTGGCCGATCGCATCATCGTCCTCAGCGCCCGTCCCGGCACGCTCAAGGCCGACATCCGGGTGCCCTTCCCGCGTCCCCGCTCGATCGAGGGCGTGCGCTCCGACCCTGAGTTCAACCAGCTCTTCCTAGAAATCTGGGGCCTGCTGCGTCAGGATGCGATGACGGCGATTGGAGCAGCGAGATGACGTTAGGGATTAGGGATTGGGGATTAGGGATTAGGAGGGACTCACCGCTCCGCGTTTCCAACGTAACCTTGCGTCTACGCGCCGGGAAGAAGAACAGCTACACAGTCACCGATTCGACTGTCTTGCCCTGTTCGCTCTTCCCTGTTCCCTGTTCCCGACTACGGCCATGACCAACGCCCGCCGCTGGCTGACCTTCATCCTGACGATTCTCGGCCCCGTCCTGGTCTTGCTGATCTGGGAGGTCCTGTCACGGACCGAGACGATCAACCCGATCTTCTTCCCGCCGCCGTCGAGCCTGGAGGAGACGGCGCGCGAGCTGATCCGCTCCGGGCAGTTGTGGGACGACACGCGCATGAGCCTGCAGCGCATCCTGCTGGGCTTCGCCGCGGCGAGCGTGCCGGGCGTGCTGCTGGGTCTATTGATGGGGCTGTGGTGGCCGCTGCGGGCGCTGCTGAGCCCGATCGCCGCGGCGCTCTTCGCCGTGCCGAAGATCGCCGTCCTGCCGCTGGTCATCCTGGTCTTCGGGCTGGATGAAGACTCCAAGGTCGCGATGGTCGCGATCAGCGTCTTCTTCATGGTCGTGATCAACACGGCGGCGGCGGTCATGGCGGTCGAGAAGGCCTACTTCGACGTGGCCCGCAACGCTGGCGCGCCGTGGTGGAAGCAGATCACGACCGTGGCGCTGCCCGGCGCGCTGCCGGCGATCTTCTCTGGGCTGCGGCTGGCGCTGGGCTTCTCGCTGCTGGTCATCGTCGGCACCGAGATGCTGGCCTCGGGCGACGGCATCGGCTACATGATCTGGAACTCCTACCAGCGCTTCTCCTTCGAGACGATGTACATCGGCCTAATCGTCACGGCGCTGCTGGGCTGGCTGCTGAGCCTGGTGATGGACGGCGTCGAGCGGATCATCATGCCCTGGCGGGTCGAGCAGAGCAGCCGCCTGCAGCTGCCGGTGCCCGACGCGGTCTACAACTGGTGGATGGCGACGCGGCCCTTCTCCTTCACCGCCTCGATCGTGCCGGTGCTGGTTGGCACGCTGCTGGCGGCCTACGAGGGCCACTTCGACTTCACCATGTTCGTGCTGGTGATCGTCGCCTCGGTGCTGGTACATGCCGGCAGCAACCTGGTCAACGACTACTACGACCACGTCAAGGGCGCCGACGCGCCCCACCAGCTCGGCCGGGGCGGGATGATCCAGCGCGGGTTGATCTCGCCGCGCGCGATCTTCATCTACGGGCTGGCGCTCTTCGCGATCGCGACCGTGATTGGCTTCTACATCGTCTACCTGGTCGGCTGGCCGGTGCTGCTCTTCGCGCTTCCCAGCCTCGCCGCGGCCTACCTCTACACCGGCGGCCCGAAGCCGCTGGGATATGTCGCACTGGGCGAGGTCACCGTCTTCATCTTCATGGGGCCGGTCATCGTCGCCGGCAGCTACTACGTCCAGACCGGCGCAGTCAGCTGGGAGGCCGTGCTCGTCTCGCTGCCGATCGGCTTGCTGGTGACCGCCATCCTCCAGGCCAACAACATCCGCGACATCGACGACGACCTGGCCGCCAACAAGCGCACCCTGGCAACCTTCATCGGTCACCGCTGGGCCGTCCGCGAGTACGTCGTCCTGCTGCTCGGCTCCTACGTCGTGCTGGGCGCGCTGACGCTGGGCGGCGCGATCCCGCTCGGTGCCCTGCTCGTCTTCCTGACGCTGCCCAAGGCCATTGAGCTCATCCGCGTCGTCCGCTACCGCACCTCGGCCGCCGCGCTCAACCTGCTCCTCCGCAAAACCGCCGGCCTCCACCTCCAGTTCGGCACCCTCCTCGCCGGCGTCCTGCTCGTGGCCGCGGTGTTCGCATCGTAGGGAATTCGAATGAGGCGCTAGCGGGTCGTGATTGAGACGGCGCGGGGCAACCATTCTGGCTACGTTCCCGCTCTCCAGGGCTGCATCACGACCGGCACAATCGTCGAAGCGGCGATCGACATATGAAGGAGGCCATGAGTCTCCACCTGGAGACGTTGGCGGTACTGGGTATCCCTATTCCCGAACCAACGGCATCTCCGGAATCCCTACCGAGAGCCAGCGACAAAACGAGAATCGTCGAGATCGCAGCCGAGACCTGAGCACTGCCCCTTCGATGCGGGAGATCTGAGCGGCATGTGCCGGAAGTCAAGTCTGGTGGCGCTGACCGAGGGTGGCGCGCATGGCGAGGATGACGACGGTTGCGATCGCGAGGCCGATCGCGGCAGTGGCAGCGAACACCATGCGGTCCTCGTGCCTGTAGAGCCACAGCCCGAAGCCGAACATCGCCAGCGCCGGGAGGATGAGCAACAACGTGTAGACGAGCAGGACGATCGCCCGGGCGCGCCAGGACCAGGCCGGTGGCCGCCAGAACTCCCACTCCTGCGGCGAGCCGACGTAGAGCCGGTCGACCAGCACGACGAAGTCCTCGACGGTGCGCAGAGCGTTGGCCTGCTCCCACTCGTCATCGCGTGGCTCGCGGCACAGGCATCCCTGCAGGATCTCGTCGATTTCCTCGTGCACGGCGATGCCG
Organism: Thermomicrobiales bacterium; assembly: GCA_035304105.1. Classification (GTDB taxonomy): domain Bacteria; phylum Chloroflexota; class Chloroflexia; order Thermomicrobiales; family CFX8; genus JAUIIK01. The sequence continues at coordinate 7,287 of DATGQR010000472.1, forward strand.
AGCTGCCTCTCCAGCTCGTCGTCCGGCCGCATCGGGAAGCCGGGCCAGGGCAGCCAGACCTGCAGCGTCTCCCAGGCCCGCTCGACCGCCTCCGGCCGCAGCCCCATGCCCTCGAAGTGCTGGAAGAAGTCCTCGCGCGTGTAGCCGGCGCGTGCGGCCTCCAGGCGCTCGAAGGCCCGGCGCGGCAGCAGCTCGAACAAGAGGTAGGCCCCGGCCACCGCGGCAACGGCCGCCACCCCGGCGACCACGGCCAGCCACCAGCGCTCCGACGCCAGCGCCACGCCCAGCACGACCAGCGCCCCGACGAACACCAGGATCGCCAGGCAGCCAAAATCAGCAGGGCGGAACCTCCCCGGCTCGTTCACCAGCAGCTCGTACCCATCCAAACACGTGTAGGACGCCTATCCCCAACCTACCAGACGGCATCTGCTGACGAAACTCTCCACCGGTCCCATTTGCAGGCGGCCGACGAGCAATTGCCGCGGCCTCACCTCCCTGCTGAGCCCCTGGCCGCCCCCCGTTCCCTCTCCTCTACGATCCCATCGACCGTCTCCTTGGCCGTGCGGCCGACGCCGATGAGGGTGGCGGAGGCGTAGCCGGTCCACTCGCCGTAGCCGACGAGCCAGAGGCGTGGCTCGCGGATCGAGCGGGTACCGTCGGTGAGGATGCGGCCATCGGGCTCGATGACGCCGAGCGGGCAGAGATGATCGAGCGCCGGGCGGAAGCCGGTGCACCAGATGACGGCGTCGATGCGCTCCTCCCGGCCGTCGGGCCAGACGACGCCGTCCCGGCTGAAACTCGCGAAGGGCCGCACCGCGACGAGGTCGCCACGGTCGCGGGCTGCCTTGACCGGCGGCAGCATCACGATGTCGCCGAGCAGGTCCTCGACCGCCGACTCCGGATCGCGGCCCTCGGCGCGCGCCTGGTAGCGTTTGGTGGCATGCTCGAAGATGATGCGGCCGTCGACGTCGTCGGGAAAGTAGCGCGGCTCGCGGCGGGTCACCCAGGTGGCGTCGGCGACCAGCGAGAGTTCGGCCATGATCTGCGCGCCGGAGTTGCCACCGCCGACGACCAGCACGCGCTGGCCGCGGAATGGCTCGGGCGAGCGGTACTCGGACGAGTGAATCTGGACGCCCTCGAACTGGCAGCGGCCGGGGTAGTCGGGGATGACAGGGTTGCGCAGCGATCCGGTGGCACTGACGACGTGCTCGGCCAGCCAGTTGCCGCGGTCGCTCTCGACCAGCAGGCGGTCGTCGGCGTGACGGCGGACGGCATGCACCCAGACGGGGCGCTCGATCGGCAGCTTGTAGCGTTCCTCGTAGGTCTTGAAGTAGGCGATCACCTCGTCGCGGGTCGGATAGTAGTCGCGGCCGCCGGGCATGATGATGCCGGGAATCGAGCTCCAGAACGCCGGCGAGAAGAGCCTGAGCGAGTCCCAGGTGTGCCGCCAGCCGGCGCCCGGCCCGTCCTCGGCGTCCAGGATCACGAACGACAGCTCGGTGCGGCTCAGCAGCCGGCCGACCGAGAGGCCCGCCTGGCCCGCGCCGATGACGACGACATCGACCTCGCGCGGTCCCGGCCCGCCAACCCGCGGCTCCCCGGTTGCACTCACGAATCGCTGTCCTCCCAGCCGGCGCGCAATCCGCCGCGCGCCGGATTATGTCGTGGCCGTGATTGACAGAGCCACGACCAGGCCACCCGGCAGGCATGAACCGACCTGTACCCGCCCGGTGTGCCCTCGTACCTGTCCTGCGTCGGGGTCCGGTTCTTATCCTCGACAGAGATCACAACGCACCCGACGACGACCAGTATTCCGGAAAGGATCAACGATGTTCTATCACGATGGTGGACAGCTTCAGTATCCCGTGCGCGTCGAAAAGCCCAACCCGCTCT
>DATGQR010000473.1:0-5254 GCA_035304105.1 Thermomicrobiales bacterium
CCGCGCATCAATCTCGTCGCCGTCGAGTTCGCTGCCGTGCCGACGGCGCCGAACGGTCCAGCCACGCGCTCGACGACGGCTGCCGCGGCACTTCTGGGAGCGGTGGTCGGCGCGGCGATCGTGTTCGTCCTGATCTACCGCGATACATCGTTGAAGACGCCGGAGGAACTGGCGCGCTACCTGGAGCTCCCGCTGCTGGGGATCGTGCCCTCCGCGACGCCGATGGGGAAGGGTTGAGGAGCTCTTGAACTCGCACGATGCCGCTGAGACCTATCGCTCGCTGCACACGACGATCAAGTACGCCGCCGGTGACCGGCCGGTACGCGCCGTCCTGATCGTCGATGTGGACCGCCCCAGCACCAGCGCGGTCGCTGAGAATGTCGCCGCCGCCTTCGCCCGGGCCGGCGACAGCTGCCTGCTGGTGAACGCCGATTTTCGCGGCGGGAGCAGCGATCGGGCTGGCTTCGCCGATCTCATCCGCGACCCGGCCGCGAGCGTTGAGGCTGACGCATCGGGAGAAGGACCGGCGCGCTTGGTCCCCGGAACCGATGCTCACCCTGACCTGCTTGCCTCATCCCGTCTGACTGACGCGCTCAAAAGCTTGCGTTCGCGCTACGATTACCTCATCGTGTCCTGTCCACCGTTGCCCGGCTACAGCGACGCGGTCGCCATCGCGCCCCACGTCGACGCGACGGTTCTGGTGATCTCGGCCGGCGTGACCGGTCGAGACGAGGCGGTGCAGGCGAAGGAAGCCCTCGAGCGCGTCGGCGCGCGCATCCTCGGGATGGTGATGATCGAGCGCCCGAGGAGGTGGTTCTGAGAGATGAGGCGAGATGCTGGCCAAGATCCTGAGCTGCGCGACAATCGGCCTGGATGGTGTGATCGTCGAGGTCGAAGTCGACACCGGACCCGGCAAGCCCCAGTTCATTGTCGTCGGCCTGCCGGATACCGCAGTTCAGGAGTCGCGCGAGCGGGTGCGCACCGCGATTCGCCACAGCGGCATCCGTTTTCCGATTGGTCGCGTCACCGTCAATCTTGCCCCGGCAGACATCCGCAAGGCTGGACCAGCCTACGATTTGCCAATCGCGCTAGGCGTTCTGCAGACCTTCGGCACGATCGATGACGACCTGAGCGACGCGCTGGTCGTCGGCGAGTTGTCGCTCGACGGCGGCGTGCGTCCGACGAACGGCATCCTGCCGATGGTCTCGGTGGCGGCGCGCGAGGGCCTCAAGCGCGCGTTCGTGCCGTGGGATAACGCGGACGAGGCCGCGCTAGTCGAAGGCATCGAGATCTACCCGGTCGAGTCACTAGCCGCGCTAGTTCGTCACCTCTCCGGGCAGGCGCCCATCCCGCCCTACGCCGGAAAGCCGATCGAGATCAACGAGCAGACCATCTCGGCGGCGATGGATTTCAAGCACGTGCGCGGCCAGGAGCAGGTCAAGCGCGGCCTGGAGGTAGCCGCGGCGGGGAACCACAACGTGTTGCTCAGCGGACCGCCCGGCACCGGCAAGACGCTGCTGGCGCGCTCGCTGCCGACGATTCTGCCGCTGCTGACGCGCCCCGAGGCGATCGAAGTCACGAAGATCTACTCGATCTCGGGGCTGCTGCCGCCTGCTCAGCCGCTGGTGATCGAGCGGCCGTTCCGCTCGCCGCACCACACGATCTCCTACGCCGGGCTGGTCGGCGGCGGCAGCTTCCCGCGCCCGGGCGAGATCACGCTGGCCCACCGCGGCGTGCTCTTCCTCGATGAGCTACCGGAGTTCGGGTCGCAGGCGTTGGAGATCCTGCGCCAGCCGCTGGAGGATCGGGTGGTCACGATCAGCCGGGCGTCGGGCGCGATCACCTTTCCGGCGAACTTTCTCCTTGTAGGTGCGATGAATCCCTGTCCATGTGGATACCTTGGACATCCAACACGAGAGTGCACGTGCTCGCCGATGCAGATCACGCGCTACCAGAAGCGCATCTCCGGACCGCTGATGGACCGCATCGACATCCACCTCGAAGTCCCGCAGGTCGACTACGACAAGCTCTCCGACGATCGCGCAGGAGAACCGTCGGCGACTATTCGGGAGCGCGTAGAGGCAGCACGCGAGCGGCAGATCGCCCGCTTCAAGGACTCGCGCGCCCTGACGAACTCCGATATGTCCGCCCGCGAGGTACAGCGCTATTGCCGGCTGGACCAGGCCAGCGACGCCTTGATGCGCGCGGCAATGCAGCGCCTGCAGCTCTCGGCGCGCAGCTATCACCGGGTGCTCAAGCTGGCGCGCACGATCGCCGACCTGGCCGGCTCCGCCGATATCGAGTCTCACCACCTGGCCGAGGCGCTGCAATACCGACCCAAGATTGTCGAGTGACGGGCCGCTCGCGAGAGCCGGGACCGTTTGCGACCCGGTCACACGCATCCCAGGCGGCGGCCCGTCGGCTCGTTCGGGGCTCAGTTCCGCTTGACATCCAGGTAATTGAGGTTGAACCCCCCGGTCTCGAAGAAGATGCGCACCTGGTGCGTGCCGCTGCTCAGTGACACCGGGCCGAAGCTGACGTTGCGCCAGGTCTGCCAACCACCGGTGTTGGGCACGCTGACTGAGCCGCTGACGTTCTGGCCATCGACTTCGACCCGGAAGCGGCGGCCGCTGTTGATTGTCGCGACGCGGGCGACGAACGTGAAGTTACCGCCCTGCGTCACGTTGACCTGATAGCGCAGCCACTCGCCGGAGTCGATGAAGCCGACGTTGCAGCCGCCGCCGGTGTCGCTGGTCTGGGCCAGGTCGACATCGTCGCCCCGGCAAGCGCCGCCGGAATTGCCGGGCGTAGTGTCGTGGTAGCTCACGCCCTCGCCGCCGGTGCCATACGCCTCCGCCTCGATCCGGCCCGGAAGCGATATCGCGCCGCCCGATCCGCCGCCGACCGGGATGTTGCGGGAGAACTCCGAGGTGTTGCCGTCCGGGTCGGTCGCCGTGGCCGTCAGGTAGTTGCCATTCGAAACCCCGCTGATGGAGATCGTGAAAGCGCCGCTACCGTTGGCCGTGCCGGAACCGACGAACGTCTTGCCCTCACCGTGCGCCGCCGAATTCACGTCCGCAACGAAGATCTCCACGGTGCAGCCAGCGCAGGCGGTGCCGGTGACGCTACTGGTCGTCGCGTTGGTGAGCACCGGGAAGTTGCGCGCCTCGTTCGGGCCCGTGTCGGTGTCGCCGGGATCGTTGGGGTTAACGCCGTCAGGCTGCAGATCGATCCCCAGACCGCCATTGCTGTAGAACGAGTTCCGCGTGATGCGGTTGAAGTCCGACACCCAGCGCTGCATCCAGATGCCGTCCTGGTTGTTGTGGGCGATGACGTTGTTCGGCCCGACGGTGTTGTGCTTACCGTTCAAGAGGATGCCGAACGGATTGGGGATGGGCGTGCCATCCTGAGCCACGCCGATCCAGTTGTCGCGGATCGTGTTGTTGGTGGTGACGTGAGTGTTCTCCGGCGTCGGCGGGCTCTGGACGTCGATTCCGGCCGTGCGGTTGCGACCGATGACGTTATTGCGCACGATGTTGTCGCGCACGCCGTCCTTCATCCGCAGCCCGAGCAGGTTGTTCGTGCAGCCGGAGGGCATGCCGCGGCCGCCCACGCCGGTCCCGAGGTAGTTGCCGACGATCTGGTTGCCGGTGGTATTGGCACCGTGCGAGATGTCAACCCCGGCGTTGGCATTGCCGGTGATGACGTTACGCTCGTTGCTGTTGGTGCCGCCGACGATGTTGTTGGACGAGCCATAGTTGATGTCGACGCCGTGCGTGGCGTTTGACAGGCAGCCGTTGCCGGCCGGAACGAGCCCAATCAGGTTATTGCGGATCAGATTGTTGTTCGTGCCGCCGTGCCACAGCCCCACGCCGTGGCGCGCGTTGCCGGAGATGACGTTGCGATTGGCGATGTTCGGCGTCCCAATGGCGTTGTTGCTGGCGCCCTGCTCCATGTGGATGCCGTGCGCCTGGAGCCCGGTGTGCTGCGGCGAACGGTAGGTGCCGGCGGCATTGGTGCCAATGAAGTTACCGGCGATCGTATTGTTGTCGGCCGAGTTGCCGTAGATCCAGATCGGCTTGTGAAACTTGTAGATCGCCAGCCCGCGGATCGTATTGCCGGACGAGGTGATGCGCAGCCCGGGAAACTGTCCCTCGCCCTTGCCTTCCAGCTGGATCATGATCTTGGCGTTGCTGGCTTGCTGGTTGGTGTTGGGCGATGCGCCCGGCTGGGTGTAGCCGTCGATCGTCGTACCGGGGTCCCATAGTGCCGGGAGCTGCGAGTTGGGCTTGATCGTGTGCGGGCCACTGCCGGGAATGTTGAAGGTGATCGTGTCCGGACCGGGACGATTGTTCGCCTCCTGGATCGCGGCGCGCAGGGTGCAGTTGCCGGCGGAGGTGCGGCAGATGCCATCGCCGATTTTGGCGTCCGCGCCGTCGCCGGTCGCGTTGACGACGAACGTGGCCAGAGTCTGAGGCTGCTGCTCCGGGTCTACCGGCTCACTTTCCGTCGCTTCCGTCTCATTCGCTTCAGTTGCCGGTGGCTCGTCCGACTCTGATTGCTCCTCTGACTCCGGCGCGCTTGTTGGCGCCTGCTCCGGCTCTGCGGTCGCTGCCTCCTCTGTGGCCGGGTCTTCCTCCTCACCTTCCATCGGCGATGGAGGCGGAGCCGGCTCGGGAGCCGAGGAGCCGTAGTTCACGCCGATCAGCTGCACGTCGGCGACGTCGATGCAGCCGTCGCCATTCACGTCGGCCTCAGGCTGGATTGTCGAGCACGGTGCTCCCAGCTCGCGGCTGAGAGTCCACGCCATCGCGATCTCCATGGCGTCGGAGAAGGCGATGCGGCCATCAGGCGCCACGTCGATCGAGCGCGCCATCTTCGCGGCGTCGGCAGGCAGTTCCCATGGCGACGCCGGTGGCGCGTGGTGGCTACCTTCGCCGGCTTCGCCGACCTGCACCGTGAGCGTCTGCTCCGGCAGCGCGCTGGCGTTGCCGTGGACATCGACGACCTTGGTGGCCGTAAAGCGAAACTCGAAGGTGCCCGGCTCGTGGCTGACGACGGTCATCGCCCCCAGATGCACGGTGCCGCGCCCGCCCATATCCTGGCGACCGTTACCGGGGCGCGCGCAATCGTCAACCGGACAGGTGGCCAGGCCGATCGCCGCGCCGTAGGGCGCTTCCACGGCGGCCAGCGGGATCACGTCGCGATGGAGCTTGCGGAGGTCGTTTTCACGCACTTCCATGCCGTAGTACTC
>DATGQR010000474.1:0-2656 GCA_035304105.1 Thermomicrobiales bacterium
AAATGCTCGTTCATCGGTCGACCTCCATCTCTAACTATCGCGCTCGTCAAGCAGTTCGACGTTCGATTCGAAGTAGGCCGGGAGCGGAGAGCGAACTCCCCGTTCCCGGCCAGGTGCTTAGCGCCGCTGGCTCGAGTCGAGACGACCCTCGCCCTGCGGATCGAGCGACCGGGTGTCGTCGACACTGCCGGCCGGGTAAGCCAGGTAGTCGCAATAGCGCTCGGGCGGCTCAAGCTCATCATTCAGCACGGTGCGGTTGGCGATGTCCAGCAGGCCCTCGCCCTGGCACGCCGCCGGGTGCGCGGCCGCCGGGGGCGGCGTGGCCGTCGGCGCGAACGGGCCCGGAGCGAACTCGTCGTTCGTCTGCGGGTAGCGCGCGCCCTGCGACAGCGCTGGCACGGTGAGGTGCGGGGCGCCGCTCTCGCTGGCATCCGTCGCGCCATCCTGGCTGGCCAGGGCGAGCGCGAACATCCCGACGAGGACGACCCCGAACAGTGCTGCGACGAGCGCTCCGACGTCACGGGCGCCCGTGTTGCTTAGGGTGTTCATGATCGGTCGCCCCTTTCAGCGTCTAGAGGGGCTCATCAGCGCGCAGCTGAGGCTCATCGAAGGGCACGACAGGGCGCTCGGAAATATCCGTGTCCGCGAACACTGCGACGGGTTCGAAGGAATCCTGCCAGGGGATCTCGTTCGAGGAGAAGCCAATGTCGATGCTGTAGACGCCGGTCTGGAGATCGCGGCCGCTCACGCTCGGCTGGCTGGCCACATAGGCGTGCCCGGAGCAGTAGCGCGCGACCAGACCGTCGCGGATATCGACGATCACCTGGTTGCCCGGATCAACGAGCCCTTCGCCGAAGCAGTGCCAGGGGCGGACGATACCCTCGTCCACGCTGTCCACCGCTAAGCTGGCCATCGGCTGATAGTCCCAGAAGTTGCTCTCGAGAAAGCGGATCGTTTCCTGATCCAGCAATTTCGGAACGGCCTTCGACGTGCCCTGCGGGCGCGCGACCGGCACACGGTCCCAGGTGTTTTCTTCGAGGAACTTGATGGTGCTAATGTCCAGATGCTGACGGCCCGCGACCTCTTCGAGCGCGGTCATCTCGAGCATTGCGTACTCGGCGGTGGGCTCATCTGCAAGGCGCCCGACGCCTTCTTCAGAGAAGAAGTAGCGATGATGCGCGTACTCGATTCGCAGGTCGTCGACCGAAGCGGCGGCGGCGAGCGGGAGTGCGAGCAGTCCGAGAGCGAGCGCGAAACCGGCGAGCCTGGTATTGATGTATGTCATGTCATGCTCTCCTTTGAGCGCTGTGTTGATGCGTCGATGCTCGTTCACGATCCCTGAGCGGTGTGGTTCCGGCCCACCAGCGATCCGCATTCATTGGGGATCGTTGTCTCAGGGCTTTCCCATGTTCGTCCTCCTTTCCTCGATCGATCAGCCCGATCGAGTGGAGTTGAGCGCCCGGGCGGCAGTGCCGCGGGCGCTCAACATGCCGACGGGTCTGATCGGACCGTTAGGCCGCATCGCCGGCGCTGGCGAGCTGCGGCACGTCCCGGTGCTCTTCATTGAGCCGGTTGCCGACCCGGACCAGGTAGTGGCCGACCTGCCGACGCAGGCTGAAGTGCTTGCCGCCGCAGAGCTGAAGCTGGCGGAACTGCTCGGCCTGGCGGTGCATTTCCTGCCGGTGGGCTTCGGCCCCCTTCTCGATGGCGTAATAGAACATGTCGGCCTCCTCTCTATTGACATGGCTCAGCCATGTTCCTGGTCGCAGGGTAGGGAGGCGCACTTAGCCCGCGCTTATCAGTGCTTACGGAAATGGGGGGAATTTCTTAGCGTAAGCCTAAGGGAGCTTGCCCGGGAGCAGGATTGACGGCAGCGCCGGGCGGGCCAGGCGCAGATAGAAGCGCCCGATCCCGGCCAGCCCGAGCATCAGGCCCGGCGTCCAGCCGCCGTGCGCCCCGTTGGCCCAGTCTCGGCCGGCGGGGGCGTAGAGCTCGATTCCGGCAGCGGCGACGTCCCGGGCCGCAGCAGCGAAGTGCTCGTAACCCGCGCCAAGCCGTTCCGCGCCGAGCATGAGGATCTCGGCGTTGCCGGCCAGGCCGTGGCAGAGCGAGTAGTTGAGCGTGCCGTCATCCAGGGCGGTGATGACTGCCGCATGTGTGGTCTGCAGCGCTGCGAGCGCCTCGTCGCGGTAGCGCTCGTCGCCGGTCAGTTTCCAGGCGCGCAGGCGGGAGAGGGCGATGCCCGGCGCGCCGTGGCACCAGGCAGTGGCGTAGGGGAAAGGGCCGTTCGGTCGAGCGGCGAGATCATCGACGGCGCGGAGGTCGGGCCAGTTGCCTTCGGTCGTGTCGAACCAGCTGCGTTCGAAGTCGAAAGCCCGGGTCGCGATGTTGCGGAAGCGCTGCTCGCCGGTGGCCTGCCACAGCTCGAGCAGCGCCATGCCGATTCCGGCCGCGCCGTGGGAGTAGCCGGTCAGGTTCGGGGTGGCCGGCGCCACGACCGACGGCCAGGAGCAGCCGCGCTCGTCGCACTCCGCCGCGGCCAGCAATCGCTCGCCCAGGGCAGCAGCCCGCCCAACCAGCGCCAGTTCGCCCGGCAGCTCGCTCAGCCGCAGCAGCGCCAGTAGCCCGCCGGCCGCTCCGCTGAGCAGGTCGTGCT
>DATGQR010000475.1:0-4974 GCA_035304105.1 Thermomicrobiales bacterium
TAGGTCGGTGAGGTGGGATCGTCCAGATCACCGGCCACCACCACATCGGCCGGGAGGAACTGCGCGTACTCGCCGTCGCCGAGCTGCACCCGCCCGGTGATCAGCTCAATGGCGAGTAGCCCGTTGGTGACGTACCACTCGGCGTCCCGGTCGGCGCTCAGATGAGTGATCTCCATTCTAGACTTGTCATAATATTGAACGTTGCGGACGCCGTTCTCCGACTCGGCATAAGGCTCGTGGATCACCCCGGTGATCGGCGCGGGTCCCCACATCCAGGTGCGGTCAACCTCGCCAGTGGAGACCAGGATATCCGTGCGCTCCCAGGCGCGCCGGAACGCTTCAGCGGCGTTGCCGTGATCGGCCGCGGCGGGGGAGGGGAGACTGGCCGGCACGAGCAGCATCCCTAAGAGCAGTAGACCGCGCGCGACGCGCATAGCGCCGCCTCCCGTCACTGTCGCATCCGAACAATAATCACATGGCAATCATGCCCCAATAGCGCGCAGCGGTCGACAAGCCGGTCGCCATCGGCCACAATTCCCGGCCGGAACAGGGAAGGGACCGGCAATCTCCAGCAAGCGACGCGCCCCGCTGCGCCACACGAAGTTCTTCTACGGATGGGTTGTCGTCCTGGTCGGCGCGCTGATCGCCTTCAGTTCGGGGCCCGGCCAGTCCTATGGCTTCTCGGTGTTCATCGACTCGATGATCGAAGATACCGGTCTCAGCCGCACGCGAATCTCGCTGCTGTATGCCATCGGGACGGGCGTCAGCGCCCTGATGGTCGGCGTCGTAAGCCGGATGGCAGACCGGTACGGCGCCCGTGTGATGGCGATTCTGGTCGCCTTCCTGATGGGCGTGGCCTGTTTCGGAATGGCCGCAGCGGTGGGCGGGCTGCAGTTCTTCCTCGCCTTTGCGGCCCTGCGCGCGCTCGGCCAGGGCTCGCTACCGATCAACGCGACGCTCCTGACCGCCTCCTGGTTTGTTGCTCGACGGGGTCGGGCCATGGCGATTATGGGACTGGGCTTCGCGGCGTCCAACGCTGTCATCCCGCCGCTCGGCCGGTTCCTAATCGAGGCCGTCGGCTGGCGCGAGGCCTATATCGTCTTCGGCCTGATGGTCTGGGTGCTCGTCATCCCAGGGGCGTTGCTGCTCGTCCGCGACTCGCCGGAGGAAGTCGGCCTCTTCCCCGACGGCGCTCCTGGCCCTCCAGAGAATGAGCCGGTGCCGGCATCTCGAGACCGGCACGGGCGCGATACGCGCAAGGTCTTCTCGTCGCCGACGTTCTGGCTCATCGCCTTGCCGCTGGCGACGCCGTCACTCGTCGTGACTGCCATCATCTTCCATCAGACCTCGATCTTCGAGGAACGTGGACTGAGCGCCGACGTCGCTGCCCTGATCTTCCCGGTCATGGCCGTGACATCAGCGGTGACGGCGCTGATCGTCGGGCCGCTCGTCGACCGCCATGGCCCGATCCGCCTCGTGCGCTTCAACCTGACGATGTTACTGCTCGCGCTGCTGCTCGTGCAGTTCATCAGCGCCGCGTGGATGGCGGTCTTCTACGGCCTGCTGCTCGGCATGGCGAATGGGACGTGGCAGATCGTCAATGGCGTGACCTGGGCGCACATTTACGGCCGTCACGGCCTTGGACGGATCCAGGGCTCGGCCGTCATGGTCGGCATCACGGCGGCCGCGATCGGTCCGCTTCCATTGTCTTTCATCAGGGACCAGACTGGGGGCTATGCCGTTCCACTGGTGGTCATGGGTGCGCTCGTCATCGCTGGTGCGATTGCGATCGGCTTTGCTCGACCGGAACGGCAGGGCCAGGCTGGCCGCATGGCGGCGGCCCCACCTAACGCCGGATGATCAACTTCTCCAGTGCCGCGTCCTCCGGCCCCAGGGGAGCGGGGCGAGGGGATGTTTCGGCCCGGTCCAGCACCGTTTGAAGGAGTCGCTTGAATTGGGCCAGTTCGTCATCCTCGAACGCATCGAGAAGCGAGATGACGTACTCCAGGGCAACCTCGGAAATCGCTCTGGTCGCCGCTGTCCCGAGGTCGGTCAGGTGCAGCTGTAACCGCCGGCGGTCCCGCTCGTCAGGAGTGCGTTCAATAAGGCCGCGCTCCACGAGCTTATCGACTTGTTGGCTGGCAGCAGATGGGCTGATCCGCAGTTCGGCCGCCAACCCGCGCAGGTCGATGCCAGGGTTTGCGCGCACTCGGAACAGGATCCGCAGCTGCGGTTGGGCGATACCGAGGTGGTCCCAGACTTGCAGGCGGATAGGGTCCAGCACGCGCGTCGAGCGACTAAACAGCGTGGCGACCTCGGACAATAATTCTTCTCGCTGAACGTTCATGGCCTCATTCTACTCGCCAGGCATCATTGCTGGGGTTTTGCTAAATTATGAAGTGATACTACACGAACTGCGCCCCGGACCGAACCGCACGCACCCGCAACAGATTAGCCCAGCCGGGCGGTGCGGGCAAAGGCTAGTCGCCGGTCAATCCGTGCGTTCGCTGCCGGCTCCGCGGGAAATCAGGCTACAGTTGCCGGAGTGGGGGATTCGCGCTGTTGGGTAGGCGGCTCAACGGTGCTGAGGATCACTTCCAGAAGGTCGACCTGCCGTACTGGCTTGGCGAGATACCCCGCGTAGCCGGCCGACAGCGCCGCGACCATTGCGCTCTCGCTGTCGCGGCCAACGAGCACGACGGGCGCATCACCGTCGAAGAGTTGTCCGATGAATGACTCGAGGTTCGGCGTGTCCACATCGGCGAGCACGAACCGGTATGGGTTCGAGTATTCTTCGGCCACCCGCAGCGCCTCGATCAGCGCTCGCTCGTCGGACACGACATAACCGATAATGCCGAAGGCTCCCAGCGAGCTCTGAATGCCGTTATCTCCCTGTGACGGATCCTGCACGATCAGCGTCCGTAGCCCGCGCACCCAGGAATGGTCGCTCTCCGGCTCGTCCGCGACGTCGAAGGCATTGGTGCAGCGCAGCACCGTGGCCTGGTCCTCGACGGTCACCAACTCGATGTCCAGCGGGTTGAAATCCGGGAGTGTCGCTGCCTGCTGCAGCTCGGCCAGCGAGTCGCTGAGCGCCAGCGGATCCCCCGCCAGGCAGCCCCGCACGACATCGAGCGCGCCCTCGTCAAGCTGCGGCGGCGGGATCTGGACCTCGAAACGCACCTGCACCGACCGGCCGGCGCTCGTGTCCTGGCGCGCCGCCAGCACCAGCGGGCGATCGCTCGCAACCATGCGCGCGATCTCGATCATCTGATGGATCGCCGCGCGCGTCGCCGCGACATTGCCGTGCAACCAGCGCGGCAGGCTCGGCTGGACCTGTACGTCGATGCGCGCCTCGCGGATGGACAGGCCCTTGCTGCGGGCGATCGCGATCTCGTCCAGGAAGGTCGCCAGGTGGAAGCGCTCTGCGGCCGGCTCAACTCCGGTCTCGATCGTCTCGATAAGCGTGGTGCCAAACTCGCTGTCGATCGCCGTTGCCAGCTGCTCGACCGACCTCTTCAACGCGTCGACCGCCTCGGGCGCTGGTGTCGCCGACGAATTCAGCCCGAGGCTGGCACGCACAACCGCCATGGCCGGTTCGACGATCTGACCACGCGCCGCTGCCAGCGCTGTCTCAGCCCGCGCGACGTCGCCGCGCAATGCCGCCTCGCGCGCACGATGCTGCTCGAGTTGGGCTTCCAGGTCGGATATGCGTAGCTCGGCGTTCCAGAGTTGCTCGTCGAGCTGGCGCTTTGCATCCAAATCGACCTGTGCTTGCTCGACCACGGGAACTTCAATCGCCGCTACGAGGAGCCGCTCTACCGCGCTCGTACCCCAATCGATCACGGTGTGGCTCCAGCGTTGGCGCACGCCGTTCACGGGGGTCTCAAGGTCGAGGGCGAAGCGCGCCGGCCCCTCGCCGACGAGGGCGGTCCGGATAGCATCTCGAACGGCTGGCTTGCCCTCCGACGGCGCCAGGTCGGTCAGCTTACGTCCTGCCAACTCATCCGCCTCGACGCCGAGGTAGGGGCCGCTGGCCCACTGCACGACACCCCGGCCGTCGAGTTCGATGAGCGTAAACGGTAGTTCGCCCAGCAGCCGGTCGAGCGCGGCCTCGCTTCGAGCGATATCGCACATGCTGCGTTCGTCCAGCTTCATCTCATCTTCGGCGATCGCCAGCTCGAACGTGTCTGCATCATGGCACGCGAGCTCCGCGCGGTACTCGCGATGCCCGACGGTGAAGCCGAACACCTGTGACTCACCGGGAGCCAACTCAGCGACCAGCTGTCCGATGACCTCAACGATCGAATCCGAGAGGAGATCGTCCAGGCGCGAGAGTCCCAGGGCCACCGGACCTGGGCCGTCGTCGAACTGCGCGCGGCTATCCACGACGTGCAGTCCGGAATCGAGCTGAATCCACATGGCCGGCAGGCGTGAGGCGAGCGCCAACTCCAGTCCGTTGGCCGGCTCGCGCGTGCTGACCAATCCGGCGATGGCCGCTTCGAGCGCGCCGAGCTCGTCGCGGGACTTCGAGATCGAGCTGTCTCCGAGGGCTTCGTGAACCCGCAAAGCGATGCGGCGGGCGCGCCTTGTCACCAGCACCCCGGCGACGCCGTAGCCCGCGACCGCCACTACTGCAAGAGCTGCGATCATCGCGATCGTCGCGTTGCGCCGTGCTGTCGCGAGATCCGCTCCAACCTCGGTTCGGTCAAATTCGATCAGGACGCTCAGCTCGCTCGCGCCTGAAAGCGATCGCGCCGCGACCGGTCCGACGACGCGAGTACTGGCTGCATCCGGGACAGGCTGACCAGAAGATGCCGCTTCGAGCGCCAGGCGCAGCTCAGGATCCGAGACGAGGCTCAAAGGCCGCCCGCTGGGAGCCGCGCTGGATGCAATGACGGTTTGGCTTGCGGGGTCGAACACGCTGATCGAGCGAACGCCGTCCTGGGTCACCAACGCCTCGATGACGGCCTCGAC
>DATGQR010000476.1:0-4115 GCA_035304105.1 Thermomicrobiales bacterium
CCGCTCAACTCGTCGCTCTGGATCTTCTGGTTACTGGCGCCGGTCGAGAGCGAGATCCTGGCGCGCTTCGTGCAGTTGCCCTTTCTGCTGCTGCTCGGGCTGGCCGCCTTCCGGCTGGCCCGCGAGCTGGGCGTTCCGCCGGGCGCTTCGGCGTTGACCGGGGCGCTGATCGTCAGCGTGCCGGATGTCGCCCGCAGCGCTTCCCTGCCGGAGAACGACTTGATCATCGCCGCGCTGCTGGTGACGGCGACGGCCTCGCTGGCGCGGCTCAACCAGCGCTTCACCGCCTGGCGCGCGCTGCTGGCGGCCCTGGCGATCGGTCTGGCCGTCGGGGTGAAGGTGATCGCCGTCGCCTACGGCGCGCTGCCGGGAGTGATCTGGCTGGCGATCGTGCTCGTCCGCGGGCGCTCGGGCGGCTGGTGGCGCGTCCTGGGGATCGCTGCTGGCGGCGCCGCGGTGGTCCTGCTGGTTGGCAGCTATAGCTACCTGCGCAACGCCGTGGTCATGGACAATCCGCTCTACCCGGCCGGCTACCGGATCGCCGGGCGGCTGCTCTTCGACGGCCTGTACTTCCCCACCTGGGAATGGCGTCGGAGCCACGCCTTCTTTCCGTACGACTGGGCGGAATTCTTGACCGGCGCGCGAGGCGTCTTCGGTCTGACCGTCACGACCTGGGCGCTGCCCGGATTCGGCCTGGCGGGAGCAGCGCTCGTCGTCGCGCTCGCCGGGCGACGCGGCACGAGGAGGGAGCGGCTCTGGCAGCCGGTTGTGCTGCTGGCGCTGGTGCCGCTGTCGCTGGCGGTCTTCTGGTTCGTCATCCCCTACCACTTCGACCGCTTCCTCTTCGCGCCGCTGGCCTGGGGCGTCGTCGCTGGGATGTGGGGCCTGGGCTGGTGGTGGAACCGGCTCGCGCCAGCGCGGTTGTCGCAGCTCTATCCCTATCTCACCGTGCCACTCATCCTCTACAACCTGGTCAACGTACCGCTGGACCCGGCCGTGCGCCAGCGAGCGAGCTACTGGCTGGCGGCGCTCGTGGTGATCGGCGGCGTCCCGCTGGCGCTCGCGCTGCTTCCCCGGCTGAATCTGGAGCGTCGCCGTTTGCTGCCGGGCATCGCGGCAGCCGGCCTCATGCTGCTCGCTATCGCTGCCTACCCGCGCTACGACCGCGAATACGCAGAGCGACGTTATGACGAGTGGCGAGCTCAGATCGCCGGCTTCAACCAGCAGACCGACGCCTGGGAGTGGCTCGCCGCCCAAACTGCCGACGCGCCGGCCACCGTCGCCGTCGCCGGGACGAACGAGGTTTACCCGCTCTACGGCCCCGGGCTGGACAACCGGCTGGTCACCATCTGGCACAGCGGCGAGCTGGCCGGGTACGGCTGGGGCGCGCCGTTCGTCCTGTACGGAGAGCCAGATCGCGCCGCCTGGGAGGCGCGCATCGAGCGTGAGGGCGTCGACTACGTCGTCATCACCGAGAATGTCAGCTTCGGCGGCTGGCCCGTCGAGCGGGGGTGGCTGGCAGCTTCCGGCGGGCGCTTCGAGCTCGCTTTCCAGAACGCCGACATCGAGATCTGGGCGCGGGTGGAACCGGTCGCCGGGTGGCAAGCGTTATACTGATCGGGAGGGGTGGCTATCTTCCGAATTCGATTGGCACTCGAGCTTGACCAGCACCGTTGACGTCGGCGCTCCGCGCGAGCGGATGCTTCATATCATCGTGAATCCCGCATCTGGCAACGGCGCGGCCGGCCGCGCCTGGTACGGCTTCGCCACAGAGCTCGCCCGGCGGGGCTACAGCTTTGAGGTGCGCTTCACTGAGCGCCGCGGCGACGCCGTCGAGTTCTCCCGGGACTACGCCCGGCGCGGCGTCGAGACGCTGGTGGCGATGGGCGGCGACGGCACGGTCAACGAAATCGTCAACGGCTTGCTGGATGATGACAGGCCGATTAGCCCGGTGACCCGGCTGGCAATCGCCTCAGTCGGCACCGGCAAAGACCTGGTGCGCACGCTGGGCACGCGCAAGCCGGCTCAGATGCTGGACGCCCTCGATGCCGGCCAGTGCATCGCCATCGATGTCGGGCGCCTGCGCTTCTTCGAGGAAGGCAGCGGTGCGCCGGCCTCGCGCTATTTCGTCAATGTCGCCGACATGGGGCTGGGCGCGGACGTCGCCCGGCGGATCGAGGCCTCGCCCAAGGGCAAGGCGTTCGGCGGGATGGTGTCCTATCTGGTGCAGGCGGTCAAGACGATTCGCGTGTTCGAGGCGAAGCCGATTGCTCTGGAACTCGACGGCCGGCCGATCTTCGAGGGGCCGGCTCAGATGGTCGTCTTCTGCAACGGGCGCTATTTCGCCGGCGGTATGCACGTCGCGCCGACATCGTCGCTGCAGGACGGCCTGCTCGACATCTTCGTGCTGGAGCACGTCGGCCGCCGCGAGCTGCTGAGCTCGCTGCTGCCGCGCGTCTACCTGGGCAAGCACATGGGGCGCAACGGCGTGCACCACTTTCAGGCCGCCTGCGCGCGAATCGAGTCGCCAGATCCCTTTCTGGTCGAGCTGGATGGGGAGCTGCCCGGTGTCTCGCCGGTGTCGGCGAGCGTCGTGCCACAGGTGCTGAACGTCGTCGCCGCGCCGCAGACTTGAGGCGCGGGCTCCGACAGGATGATGCGCGATCCTGTACGATAGATCGACTGGTTTGCGGGTGGGGTCGCCTGTACCGGGCGGGATCGCAACGTAGCGCCCACAGGTTAGCGCAGTACAGTTCACGGCGACCGCATTGGTTGCGAGCGAGTGGGAGAATTTGCAGTGGTTTCTACGCAGTCCAACCTGTCGTCCAACGGTTCGAGCGCCCGGGGCGGTGGGCTCGTCTTCTCGACGATCGATCACTCGGTGAGCCCGCTCCAGGCGTGGTTCCGTGACGGTCTGGTTGCCGAGCTGGAGCGCCAGGGCTTTGAGTACCGCCCCGGCCAGATTGACGAGTCCGGCCTGGTGCTCAACTTCACCGACTTCAATGCCCCACAGAGCTTCCGGCGCAAGTCACAGGGCACCTTTGGGATCGCCATCGTCGAGCTGCCGGAGCGCCCGGATGACTGGGTGCGCGCCTGCTATCCGATCCTCGTCCGCTCGCTCTCCCAGGTGGGCATCTTCCTGAGCGAAGTGGATGGCGAGATCGAGGCTCACTTCATGACGATGGAGCAGGGCCACTACCATGTCACCCGCCCGGCTGGCGGCGACGATGCTCCGTTCTTCGCAGAGATCCACGACCGCATCCATCCGCTGGTCACAGCGCGCTACGTCATCAACAACATCTTCAACCCGGACCTGCCGCGCGAGCTCTGGGACGGCGACGAGATCACCGATCAGCTGATTGAAGCCGGCCGCAAGCTGGACGCGCTCAACTTGCTCCCGGCACCGTGGCCGATCGACGAGATCCTCTCCGAGCGCGAGCTGCGCCACGTCAAGGCGCTGTTCCACATCGGCGGCCTGTCCTACGGCAACCTTTCGGCGCGCCGCGACGCCAACACCTTCTGGATGAGCGCCAGCGGGGTCAACAAGGGCAAGCTCAAGCAGATCGGCCGCGACATCCTGCTCGTCACCGGCTATGACCCGGAGCAGCACGCCATGGTCCTGAGCGTGCCGGAGGGCATCGAGCCGCGCCGCGTCTCGGTCGACGCGATCGAGCACTACATGATTTACCAGGAGCACCCCGAGGTCGGCGCGATCATCCACGTCCACGCCTGGATGGATGGCATCAAGTCGACCCACATCAACTACCCCTGCGGCACCCGCGAGCTGGCCCTCGCCGTCGCCGACCTGATCCGTCAGGAACCCGATCCCTCGCGCGCCGTCGTCGGCCTCAAGAACCACGGCGTCACGATCACCGGCCACTCCCTGCCCGAACTCTTCGAGCGCATCGAAGGCAAGCTCATATCGCGCGTTCCGATGTCGTAGGAAACAGGGAACAGAGAAAGAAGATGCCGATACTCCGGAGTCTCGATCCCCAGATTTGGATACGGACTGAACGGTGAGCGATCGCCTGTCTTCGCCTGTTCCCTCTCTCCGTATCGGTATCTTCATGCCTCCTATGGAGTGGGAGGAGACGCTGCGCGCCTGGCAGCTGGTT
>DATGQR010000477.1:0-4227 GCA_035304105.1 Thermomicrobiales bacterium
CGGGGTGTCCAACTCGGGCGGGCCGGTGAAGTAGCGCTCGCCCCGGCGGATGTCTTCGACCACCAGCGGCTGCACGCCAAAGTCGACCAACGTGGGAATGATCGCGCCGACCACCTCGGTCGGCAGCGGGATGTAGTGCAGCATCTCGGCCGTGACCGAGTCCCGGATCAGCGCGCCGTTGAAGGTGACGAGCGGCACGCGCAGCGCCAGGTGATCCGCCACCGGCTTGGTGTTGCGCCAGGAGCGCCCGGTCGCGATCGTCACCAGCCAGCCGGACTCTCCAGCGGCGTGGACGGCGCGTCGGGTGCGCTCGCCGATCTCGTCGCCCGGGCCAGTGAGCGTCCCGTCGATGTCCAACGCCAGGAGGCCCTTCGGCGCGCGGTCGTCCGGGACACCAACCCGGCCGTCGGTGTTGCGTGACGCTTTGGCAGTCATCTCTTGCTTCTATCCTTCTAGGTCGTCGTGCTAGATCGTATTGACAGTGCCCATCCAACTATAGCGACGGGACATGTGGAAACGATGATTGTTCCATGAACGGCTCATGAGCGGCAGGTGAGGGGCCTAATTGTGCGAGCGAATCTCGAACGGCTCCGGCGTCCGGCCGGTCGCCAGTTCCCGGATCGCTTCGACGGTGCGGATGGCATAGTCGTCGGAGATGTCAACGAAGTCGGCCAGCTCGAAGTCGCGGCGGAATGGCTCGCTGGCCTCGCGGGGCCACTCCAGCCCTCCGACTCGCTCGCTCCGCCCGGTGAAGAGCGCCAGCGCCGGCTCGACGTCAATCCGCGCCAGGGCATCCACCTCCACCGGGTGCAGCCGGTAGCCTGAGAGCGGCAGGTCAGAGCGCAGCGCGTAGACCTCGTTGATCTCGGCATCGTGGTACGCGGGCGAGCGCCAGTCGTGGAAGCGGCGCCCGACGCGCACGATGTCGGCCTCGGTGATCGCCAGCCCGAGCTCTTCCTCAGCCTCGCGCAGCGTGTCGGCCAGCGTCTCGCCGGTCCGGAAGTGGCCGCCAACCGCCACGTCGAGTGCGCCCGGCCAGGTGTCTTTGGTCATCGAGCGGCGCTGGAAGATGACGTAGGGTGTTCCCGCTTCGACTCCCCAGACCCACAGGTGCAGCGCGCGGTGCCAGTCGCCATCGCGATGCACCTCGCCGCGCGGCTTGCTCACGCCCAGCGGCCGGCCGCTGGCATCGTAGATGTCGAAGCGCTCGTGCTGTGGATCGGTCGTGGTCAGGGTCACTGCTCTGCCTCCCGTCGAGCCGGAGGCGCGCCGCTGCCGCCTCGCCGGTAGACGATACCGTACTCGAGGAGAGGATGTGCCAGTCCCGGCTCTCCGCCGGGCGAGTCGACGTTAGACCCGACTTTCACACGTCGCGGATCACCTGACCGCACGCCGGAACCGCGCCTGCTCATCATCGTAGGGGTGCCCCACCTCAATACATCTTGGTGTCGAGCGCCACGTTCATCATCGTCACGCGTCACAATGGGGCGCGGTGCTGGGCTTACAACCGGCTCAGCTCTCGCGCCAGCGCCGCGTAGCCGTCCGCCGCGCGGTACAGCTCCTCGATCTCGACCGACTCGTCGATGGTATGCGCTTGGGCCTCGTCACCGGGGCCGAAGCCGATCGTCGGGATGCCCCGGCGGCCGGCCGATTCGCTGCCGTTGGTGCAGAACGCGTAGTGGCTCAGCTCCGGCTCGATGCCGGTGCCTTCGAGCGCCCGGACCGCTGCCTGGACGATGGGCGCGTCGTCCTCCATGCGCCAGGCCGGAGCAAAGTTAGGCGCGACGACGTCCGCGCCGGTCCAGCTCGTGAAGCGGTCGACGGCGATCGACTCCTGCGCCTGGAGCTGCGGGTAGCTCTCCTTGATGCGGTCCAGCGCCGCCTCGATCTCGGCCAGCACGCTCTCCTCAGTCTCGCCTACCAGCAGGCGGCGGTCGAAGGTCGCGTCGCAGCGCTCCGGGATGACCGACAGGCCCGGATAGGGGTGCGACATGACGTCGGTGACTTCCAGCACCGCCGGACCGAGCAGTTCGTCTTCCGGCAGCTCCAGCGCCGAGAGCCCGGTGATGACCGCGGCCATCGCCTTGACCGCATTGACGCCGAGCTGCGGGGTCGAGGAGTGCGCCGGGATGCCGCGCGTCTGGATCAGGATCTCGGCGCGGCCGCGTTGAGCGCGGGCGATGCGTAGCCCGGTGGCCTCGCCGATCACGACGGCCTTGGCCGGATAGCGGTCGAGGATATGGCCCAGCGCGTAGCCCTCGACCAGTTCCTCGGCGATGCTGGCGGAGACGACGATGTTGCACGTCGGCGGATCTTCGCGCAGGCGTGCGATGCCGGCGATCATTGCGGCGATCGCGCCCTTCATGTCAGCCGTCCCGCGGCCATGCAGCCGCGCGCCGAGCTTTGTCGCCTTGAAGGGATCGCTCAGCCAGGCGTCAGGGTCGCCCACGCCGACGGTGTCCAGGTGGCCGTCGAAGACGACCCAGCCGTCGCCCCGGCCGCGGATCACGCCGGTGGCATTGCCCAGTTCGTCGATCCCGACATCCTCATAGCCCAGCGCCGCCATGGCCTCGACGGCCACCCGCGCCGCCGCCTCCTCGCCGGCCTCCGCGTGGCTGGGGCAGGCCACCAGCCGCCGCGTGAGCTCGACGACGTCCATTTGATCCGCCATCACCGCCTCCTCTCGGTCGGCTGATGATACCGGAGCCCGGCTCCGCCGGGCGCTGCCCTGCCGGACTCAAGCCCGGCCGCCCTTGCCGCCTTTCGGGGCTGAAGCTTGATCGACTCGCGGTTGAAGAGGGCGGCCCCGTCCGATAGATCTGGGAGTCGGGCCGGGGCCGCCTGGGAGGGAGGAAGGAAGGCGTAGCTACTCAGCGCCCTCCTCTCCTACGCGCGAGACCGCCTGCCGGATGTTTCGCGGCCGGCGCTACGTCCCGGTGGCCGGCGAGCCGGTCAGCCTGTCGTGCACGATTTGACCGCCAACGATCGTCAGGACGCTGGCGAGGCCGAGCAGGTCCTCGTCGGAGACCGCGAAGAGATCGCGGTCGAGCACGGCAATGTCGGCCAGCTTGCCGGGCGTCAGCGTGCCCTTGATATCGTCCTCGAAGGTTACCCAGGCGCTGGTCGCGGTGTAGAGGCGCAGCGCCTCCTCGCGGCTGATGCGCTCCTCCGGTCCCAGTTCCCGGCCGGTGACCGTCTTGCGGGTCGTGGCCGCGTAGATGCCGACGAAGGGGTTGAAGGTCGTCACCGGCGAGTCCGAGCCCAGCGCCAGCGGGACGCCGGCTTCCATATAGGTACGTAGTGGCATCGTCCGCGCCGCGCGCTCCTCGCCGACGCTGGCGACGTAGCTCTCACCCAGGTTGGTGACGAAGGGGATCGTGGCCAGCGCCGGGATGCGGTGCTCGCGCATCAGCTCCAGCGTCCGCGCCGTTGGGAAGTAGCCGTGGTGGATGCGGTGGCGGATGCGCGGGTTGGGGGTCTCCTCCTGCGCCGCGGCGTAGGCGCGCACGACGATCTCCTGCATGCGGTCGCCACAAGTGTGGCTGTCGATCGACCAGCCGCGGTCATGCACCCAGCGCACCCGGCGGAAGAGTTCGTCCTCGGCGACGACGAACTGGCCGTAGTTGTCCGGCTCGTCCAGGTAGGGCTCGAACATCAGCGCCGTGCGGTCTCCCATGCCGCCGTCGGGCATGAACTTGATCGTGTCCAGCCGCAGCCAGGCATCGCCGAAGCCGCTGAATAGCCCAATGTGCTCGAAGCGCTCTTCGAGGACCTCCTCGTTCGGCTCCATGCTGGCGCCCCAGCCAGCCAGGCAGAGCGAGACGCGCACCGTCAGGTCGCCGGCGGCGCGGACGTTCTGGAAGGCGCGCAGTTGCTCGGGGATCAGCCCGGGCTCGGCGGCCGAGGTGATGCCCAGGGCGCTGAAGGCCCGGCAGGCGGTGCGCACGTGCCCCTCGCGCTCCTCCATCGTCCGGGGTGGGATGACGTCTTTGATCATCTGCTTGGCACGGTCGCGGAAGATGCCGGTCGGCTCGCCATGCTCGTCGCGCACGATGCGGCCGGCGTAGAGCTGATCCGCGGGCGGATCCGGCGTGTGACGGCCGATGTCGGCGGCGGCCAGCGCGGCCGAGTTGGCCAGCAGCATGTTCCAGACGCGTTCCAGCACGACCGGGTTATTCGGCGCCACCTCGTCGATGTCGTAGCGCGTCGGGAAGCGCTTCTCGGCCA
>DATGQR010000478.1:0-6344 GCA_035304105.1 Thermomicrobiales bacterium
GATCGCCGGCTGGCCGGGTCGGTGGGCGCGCAGTGTCTCGATGATGTGTGCTGGCGCGTCCGGGTCGCGGCCCTTGACGTCGAGCATCAGCGTCGTGTCGGGATCGAGCGCCGTCAGGATCTCATGCAGCTCCAGGCGCGGGAGCCAGCCGCGCTCCAGCGACCAGCGGTCCCACAGGACCGGCACCGGCCCGAGCGTCTTGCTGTGGCGCACTTCGAGGCGCCCGCGGTAGGGCCAGACGTCGGCCTCGATGACGTCCGCCCCGGCCTGCTGGGCCAGTTGCAGCGCTCCGAGCGAATTGCCGTAGCGATGGGCGACGACGAAGGGGCGCGGGCCGATGATCCGCGGCGCGCTGTGGCGCTCGTGCCCGTCCGGCTCCAAAGCCGTCGCGCGGTCGCCGATGCCGTGCAGCTGCCGCGCCGGCCGGCGACGCCTGGGCCGCGGCCAGATGCGGTTGCGCAGCGGTCCGCCGCTCGCCTGAGCATTGGCCAGCGCGCTCGCGGCCGCCAGGCTGACCAGGACGATCGCGCCGCCAGCGACGGCATCCAGGATGTAGTGGTTGGCCGAGAGCACAATCGCCAGGAACATCGCGATCGGGCTCAGGTAGCCCAGGAAGCGCGCGACGCGGCTCGACGATTCGCGCACGACGGCGATGCCCATCAGCAGGTTCCAGCCGAAATGCAGGCTGGGCATGGCGGCGTAGGGGTTGGCCAGCGCCGGCGGCTGGAGCACGCGGTAGGAGTTGGATTGCTCGGTGACGGTGTCGGTGAAGCCGTAGCCGGGCATCAGGCGCGGTGGCGCGACCGGGAAGGTCGCGAAGATGATCATGCCGATCACCCCGGAGATCAGCATGGCGTTGCGGTACTTCGGGTAGACGTCGTAGTGTCGCAGCACCAGCCAGAAGACGACCAGCGCGATCACCGGCCAGTGAGCCCAGATGTAGACCCAGTTCACCAGCGTGGTGCGCCAGTCCGAGTCGAGGATGAAGTCCTGGACATCCTCCTCGATCCAGATGCCGAGGGCTTGTTCCAGGTCGATGATGCGTTGGGCATTGTGGAAGGCGACGCCCGAGTCGCTATCGACCAGGCCGCGCACCAGGAAATAGAGCAGCACGGCTGGGAGGACGATCAGCACCTCGCGCAGGACGCGCGCCCGGCGACTGGAGCTCCAGGGCAGCGCGATCTGGAGCAAGATGGCGATGAAGATGAGGCTCGCGAAGGTTAGCGAATGCCACTCGAGTGGATTGAGCGAGACACGCAACAGTGTATCCATTGGCGCCGGCCGTCATTGCAGGCTACCGGGCCGTCAGCGCGATCCGATTCGCTCTCAGTGGCGGCCCATCGTGATGATCCGTCGTCGTCGTAGCGGATCCCGACAACGTTACCATCAAAACCACCATGACGGCACAGGTCAGGACGCCGCGCCACACCGGGCGCAGCGACAGCGGTAGCGGCGCCGGCCGGAGCGGGGCGGCCCCAGCGGCAGGGCGGGGGATGCGTCGCGCCGCCTGGAGCGCCAGCCCGACCAGCAGCGGCAGCCAGACAGTCGCGCCGCGGTAGAGCAATGTCGCGCCGATCGCCACGTCGGCCGGCGCGCCAAATTGCTGGAGCGTCACGGCCATCGACACCTCGACGACCCCGATGCCCTGGAAGACCGGCGCTAGCGTCAGCACGGCCGTTCCGACGGTGTAGCCCGCCAGGATCGAGACGAGCGAGGGCGAGTAGCCCAGGGCATAGAGCGCCGCCGCCAGCGTCACCACGTTGGCGAGCTGCCCGGCCAGCGCCAGCATATAGGGCGAGACGAGCGTCCGCGGCTGGATCTGGTGACCGCGCACATGCGCCAGCATCTCGCGCACGCGCGCCGGCATGCGTGCCCGCAGCCAGCGCCCCGGGCGCGGGTAGCGCGAGAGCAGCAGGGCGATCCCGGCCAGCGCCGCGAAGCTGCCGACCAGCGCCGCCGCCCCGGCCAGGAAGACGCCATCCGGCCGGGCGATCAGGATTGCCGGGAGCAGCAGCGACATGAAGGAGACATAACCTGCCGCACTGCGCAGCCCGACCGTCAGCAGGGCGTCCTCGCCGCAGATGCCATGGCGCCCGACGCCGCGCACGAAGACATACACCGACGCCGGGCCGCCGGCGGGCACCAGCGTCCCGACGACTTTGCGTTCCAGTTGCAGGTCGATCAGCCGGATCAGCCCCAGATCGCTGCGGCAGCAGCGCAGCACGAGCTGGTAGGTGCGTGCCGTGACTGCCAGCCCGGCAGCCTGGGCGGCCACGATCAGTGCGATCCAGAGCGGCGAACTGGTGGTGATGATCTCGATGGCGCTGGCGAAATCGGCGCGCGCGCGGAAGAAGAACGCCGCCGCGAAGACGATCAGCAGGACCGTCCAGATGGGCGTGCCGTAGCGTCGAGCGAAGCTCCGGAGGCGTGGCAGGGCCGCCGTGATTGATGCTGGTGTCACGTGTTCGTCAACTCCCGGGCGCGTTGCTGCGTCGATGTCGATGGCCACTGGCGCTGCGACGGTGCGTGTGAGCCGGCACGTTGCCGGTTTGCCTGCCCGTGGCCGTTTGGTCGAATGTTGGTGAGCCCTGCGATGGCTCGATACTGCGCAGCTACGCGCGGGATGCCTGGCGGACGCTGGCCGGCACCCCCACCAAGAAGCACATAAGTATACGAAAGGTCATGTTCGTCACGTATAGCCCGTCGCGATCTCAGGTCGCGCTCAATCGGAATCCTCGAGCAGGGCGCGATAGGAGTCGTAGCGGTCAGGGTGAATCTTGCCGTCGGCGAGCGCCTCGCGCACCGCGCAGCCTGGTTCGCTGAGGTGGCGGCAGTCGGCGAAGCGGCACCGGCCGAGGTAGGGCTCGAACTCGCGGAAGTACTCGTCCAGATACTCCATGTCGACGCCCCACAGGCCGATCTGGCGCATCCCGGGCGTGTCGGCGATGTAGGTGTTCGGGGCGACCTCGAAGAGCTCGGTCCAGGTGGTCGTGTGGCGGCCCTTGCCGGTGGCGTCGCTGATCGCTCCGGTGCGCGCTTCGATGCCCGGCGCCAGCGCGTTGAGCAGCGTGCTCTTGCCGACGCCCGACGGCCCGGCGAAGGCGGTCACCTTGCCGCGCAGGTATTCGCGAAGCTCGTCGAGCCCCTGGCCGGTAGCCGCGCTGGTGTGCAGCACCGGGTAACCGGCCATCTCGAAGCGCGTGGTCAGCTCGGCCAGGCGCTCTTCGGAGTCGAGCAGGTCGAGCTTGTTGAAGCACACGGCGGCCGGTAGCTCGCGCGCCTCGGCGATGATCAGCATGCGGTCGATCATGCGCGGCGAGGGGTCGGGCTCGCGGATGGCGAAGACGGCCAGCAGCTGGTCGGGGTTGGCCAGGATGACCTGCTCGACGTCGTCGGTGCCCCGCGCCAGGCGCGAGAGCACGCGCTGGCGCGGCGCGATCTCCTCGATGACGCCTTCGGGCGGGTCAGTCTCCAGGCTGGCGACGGTAGCGCGTACCCGATCGCCGACGGCGGCGGGGTCGGTCTTGACCCGCTCGCGCTTGAGGATGCCCCGCAGGGTGCAGCGCAGCAGCCCGGCCTTGGTCTGGACATCGAACCAGAGGCCGTAGTCGCGGACGATGATCCCCTCTAGTTCAGTGCCGACGGCCATCTCCTGCAGCCCTTGTGCCAAGCGCGCCTCCCGTGATCATTACTCCCGGTAATCGAAATCCGGCGCTAATTGTATCCCGTCTCACCGGACGAACCGCATAGCTGCTTAACGGAAAACCCAGGCCGGCATGTTGACCGGCCCGGGCTTTCAGTGTCTCGCGGAATGACGCGGAACTACGCGGGAGCGCGCACGTCGGTTTCGCGGCGCCGACCCTCGCGGGTCTGGAAGCGCGGGATGAGCGAGAGCAGGTACAGGCCAGACAGCGCGACGAGGATGTAGATAATGCGCGAAATGGCGTTCGTCTCGCCAAACTCTTCGCCCACGATCGTGGCGACCAGATCGAACTCGAACAAGCCCACCAGTCCCCAGTTCAACGCGCCGACGACCACGAGCAGTAATGCGATGAGATCTACCGGCTTCAGCATGGGACGGTTACCTTTCATGATGCGGTCCATAGTGCACGGTTTCAAGCCTATGGGCGGGCGTGAGGCGGGTCAATTGACTGTTTCACAAGTTGCGGTAACGACTGAGGTCTATGCCCGCGTCGCTCCATATCCGATGCAGCGTGGACTTACCAGCTCATGGCACTACCACCTGGACCCGGTTGAGGAAGGCGTAGCCGTTCTGGGCGTTGCTGAGCGGGTTGATGAGGCGGCGCGACGACGGATCGCGGAGGGCGACGGTCAAGTTGGCGGTCAGCTCGTCGGTCTGGGGGAAGGGCTGGCGGGCGAAGACGAGCAGGAACTCGCCGCCGGGAATCGGGGTGTGCTTCCAGGGCGCGACCCGGACTTCGGCGAAGGTCGGCGCGAGGCTGCCTTCGCCCAGGGGGTCGAGGCGGACGACTGCGTTGTAGGGGTCGGCGTCCGGCGGGACCTGCCAGAGCAAGACGATTTCGATCTCCGGGTGCGCGCCGGGCGGCATCGGCGCCGCCCGGGCATCCCAGCCGATCAGCCGCCAGCCGTTCGCGAACGGCACCGCCGGGGCGCTGTAGGGCAGCAGCTCGAGGGTACGGGGGCCGGCCAGCCAGATGCGGTAGGCCTCGGTCCCGCCCGGCCCCGCGCCGGTTAGGACCAGATCCTCGGCGGAGACGAACGCCAGCAACTGCTCCTCCGGGGCGGTCGAGCGGGGCGCGATCAGGTAGGCGTCGCCGCGCGCCGGGAGCGGGAGCTGGTGGTCCGACAGCAGGTCGTGGCGCGTCCGCTCCGGCGCCAGGTAGCGGACGATCCGCCCGGCGTTGCCAGCGTAGAAGTAGACGGCGTGGCCGTCGTCCGGCAGCGCGTCGAGCGCCTCGGCGGCGTCGCGCACGTCGCCGCGCATCGCCAGGTAGCTTTCCTCGCTGCCGCTCCACTGCCAGAAATAGTCGTAGAGCGACCAGCCGGAGCTGGCCAGGATGCTGGCGGCGATCAGCGTCCCGGCGAGCCGTCGCAAGCGTGCATCTCGATCTCTCGCCAGCGCCCAGACGGACTGCATCCCCAGCACCGGGAACGCGGCCAGGACCGGCGCCAGCGGCAGGTAGAGCGAGGGCGTGTTGCCGCCGACCAGCCCGATCGCCAGGACGCCCAGCAGCAGCCAGATCAGCAGCGTGCCGGGCAGGGCGCGGTGGGGGCGGCGCAGCGCGGCCAGCAGCCCGGCGACGCCCCAGGCGGCCAGGATGGGGTCGAGCAGCGGCCGGCCGGGCAGGTTCATCTCCGCCTGGTCGCTGCCGATCCAGGCCAGGCCGAGCAGCCCGCTGGCGACGTCGTCGTCGGTGGAGATCAGATCGTCGGGGAGCCCGGCGGCCAGGTCGAGAGCGCGCCGGAAGTCCTCGGTGTTGTCGAGGTAGTAGCCGGCCAGCGGGGTCATCGCCACGGTCATGGCCAGGAGCAGCAGGGCCGGGCCGAGGGCGTCGGCGCTGCTGCGGGCGCGCTGCTGGCTGAGCGCGAGCAGGCCGGCGGTCAGCAGCACCAGCGGCGGCACGACCGTGTAGCTGGCGTGGCTGAAGAAGCCCAGGCCGAAGGCGGCCCCGGCGGCGGCATACCAGAGCAGGTCACTTCGCCGCAGCAGGGATTCCGGCTGCGGGCGGCGGCCGCGTTCCAGACCCAGCCAGGCCAGCCAGAGGCCCAGCGCCGTGAAGGTCGCCGTCGAGATCGGCGGGACGGCCTGGCGGCTGAACATCAGCTGCCAGAAGCTGGTTGCGGCCAGCAGTCCGGCGACCAGCCCCCAGATGTCGCCGAGCGCGCGCGCTAGCCAGAGAGCGCAGCAGACCGCCGCTACGATCCCGCAGAGCGCCGCTGCCAGCCGTGGCCCGGCGACGCCCCAGCCGGCCAGTTCGCCGGTGATCTTCACCAGATATGGAAAGAAGGGCGTGGCGGCATCCTGCTCCTGGCCGAAGAAGATCGGCAGGTTACCGGCGTTCACCC
Organism: Thermomicrobiales bacterium; assembly: GCA_035304105.1. GTDB lineage: Bacteria > Chloroflexota > Chloroflexia > Thermomicrobiales > CFX8 > JAUIIK01. The sequence continues at coordinate 6,049 of DATGQR010000478.1, forward strand.
GCCGGCCCATCAGCGCCGTCGTCGCCTCCAGTTCGCGAAAGCCCGGCGTCCGGCTTGCCAGGCCGACCAGTCGCGGGATGGCGGCGGCCAGGCCGACGATCAGGGCGAGGGCAGCCGTCCGCGTGGTCGTCGAGAGACCCCCGGCGCGTTCAATCCCCGCTGCGATTGCCCTCTGCCATGCCCAGGTCGCCATACGCAGAGGATAGAGGAAAGCGGCCGCGGTGGGGCGCGGAACTATCTGGCTTCACGCGATATTGCATTCGGCCGATCGGATGCTAGTCTGAAGCATCCAAGAA
>DATGQR010000479.1:0-3098 GCA_035304105.1 Thermomicrobiales bacterium
TCACCTCGTCGAAGCTGCGATTCTCGCCGTCCAGCCTTGCCGATTTCCCCGTGAAGGCCTGCCAGCGGTTGACGATCACGTCACAAAAGGTCTCGGAGAGTTCGAGGCCGTAGACGCGTCTCCCCGTGCGCTCGCCTGCGATGAGTTGCGAGCCCGAGCCCGAAAACGGCTCGTAGCAGATTTCCCCCGGCACGGTGTGCAGCTCCATCGGCAGCGTGAACACGCGGACCGGTTTCGAGGTCGGGTGCTCGCGCGTCTCGATCTCGCTCGACGGGATGGACCACACCGTCGTCGGCCAGTTCTCGAAGCCTTCGCGATTGACGCGCGGCTTGTTGCCCGAGCGCCAGCCGAACAGGCAGGGCTCGTGCGCCCACAGCATGATCGAGCGCGTGAGCACCGGACGGCTCTTGGCCCAGATAATCTGCTGGTGATGCAGAACGTCGAATCTGGACCAGCAGGCTTCCAGCATCGCCTGGCGGCGAGAGGCATGCCAGCAGTACCAGGCGGCGTCCTCCTTGATGGCGCAGTCGATGGCGACCTGCATGAAGGCCTCGTAGAACTGCGGCCCCTGGGATGAATCGTCCCAGTGCTTCTGCTCGATGTAGTCGTCGGACCAGTCCTTGTTCGCGATCTTCTTGGCGCGGGCGGACGCGTTCTTCTTCGTCGGATGGTTGGTGCCGTCATAGTCGACGAGGTAGGGCGGATCGGTCGCAAACAGAGCGGCGCGTTCGCCGTTCATCAGGCGGGTGACGTCCTCGGCCGCGGTCGAGTCTCCGCAGAGCAGGCGGTGGTCCCCGAGGATCCAGAGATCGCCTCGGCGGGTGACGGGCGTGGCGGGCGGCTCCGGAACCTCGTCTTCGTCCACCAGCCCCTCGACGGGCGCCTCGGCCAGGAGACGGGCCAGTTCATCGTCTTCGAAACCGGTCAGCGCCAGGTCGAACTCGTCGAGCTTCAGATCGGCCAGTTCGAGTTTCAGCAGCTCGTCATCCCAGCTCGCATTCTGATGCGAGCGGTTGTCCATCAGCCGGTAGGCGCGCAGCTGCCCCGGCGTCAGGCCATGCGCGACATGCACCGGGACGCTCGTCATACCGAGCCGCTTGGCCGCCTCGTAGCGGGTGTGGCCGACGACGATCACCATGTCCTCGTCGACGACGATCGGCTGACGCCAGCCGAACTCGGCCAGCGAGGCGGCGACCGTGGCGACAGCCTCCTCGTTGCGCCGCGGGTTGCGCGCATAGGGCACAAGCTTGTCGATCGGCGTTTCGACGACGTCCATGGTCGGTCCGGTGCGATGGGTGAAGGATCTGATCCGGCGGTCGCGAAACCAGCCGATGTGCTGGGCCGGCAAAACAGGTTCCGCTTCGCCGATGCGCTCGAAACGAAACGCCCCCAACCGGCGGCTTCGCCATCGCCGAGGTCCGCAGACGCCCAAGTGTTTGAATTCACGAGGCCAAGGATGCAGGCGAAACGAAATGGCCTATTTCGGCGCCGTCACTGGGCAAGCGTCGCGCCATTGCCGCCAGCATACGATTTCGGCCAGGGAGGAACCGCTATCTCTCTGAGTTCGTTGATATTAACGTCGTACCGTAAGACGGAGCGTCCCGCTTGACAGGACGTCCCGTTTTGCGTTACGCTTTGCCGTGATCAAGAGCTTTGCCGACAAACGCACAGCGGCGATCTTCGCTGGCTACGCCGTCCGCGACCTGCCGCAGCAAATCCAGCGGCGGGCTCGCGCCAAGCTGCTGGCGATCGATGCGGCCACACTGCTGGACGATCTGCGGGTGCCGCCCGGCAATCGCCTGGAAGCGCTGCACGGTGACCGGCAGGGTCAACACAGCATCCGCGTCAACGACCAGTGGCGGATCTGTTTTGTCTGGCGCGACAACGAGGCGTGGGAGGTCGAGATTGTCGACTACCACTGAGGAGTGATGACCATGACCATCAAGCGTGAGGATCTCGACAGGCGCATCGTCGATTTCTCGGAGGTGACGACGGGCCGTCGTCTGCCGCCAGTCCATCCGGGAGAAATCCTGCGTGATGAGTTCCTGACTCCGTTGGGGATGAGCGCCTACGAACTCGCCAACGCGATCAAGGCGCCACGCTCGCGGGTCAACGATATCGTGCTTGGGCGTCGCGCGATCACGACCGACACGGCCATGCGCCTCGCGCGCTATTTCGGCACATCGCCGGAGTTCTGGATCAATCTGCAGGCCCGCTACGATCTCGATGTTGCCGACCGCACCACGCGGCGCAAGATCGAGCAGGAGGTCGCTCCTCGCAACGCCGCCTGACCGCGTGTTCTTTCGGGTGCGGAAGATCTCGAAACCGCGCCCACGCGCGGCTCGCCCGAGCATACCCGAGAACTAACCCAAATCGCCGATCTGTGTCTCGCCGGGAAATGTCTCAGCGAAAATTGTCTCACGCATCAAAATGAACTTGACGACCGAACTCGGTCGACGAGGAAAGCGCGCGAACGTTTCGCCGGCACTTGCTGTCCATTCAGCTTCCAGGTGATGACGCTGAGGCCGTACTCCCAGCGACGGCACGCGGTGGCGCGGGAGATCCCGAAGCGCCAGCAGATCGGCTTCCACGGCGTGCCCTCGGCGCGCGCCCAGACAAGCCGGGCATCTTCGGGCTCCAGCCATCGCAGCCAGGGCAGCGTCGCCTCCATGCGGCTGATGGCGTCCGGCAAGGGCGGCGGACGCTTCATGCGCGGCGGCTCCTGACCGACGAGATCAGCGAACTCATGCACGATCTTCGGCCACACCGAGAAATAGCCCTGCACCCGAACCTCGGGCAGGCGCTTCATGACGTCGGCAGCTTCGATCAGCCGTTCCTCGACCTGTTCGCGAGTCCAATCAGCCATGCCGATGCTCCGTCGGCTGGCGCCGTCCGCCATAGAGCTTCTCGCCGAGCTGGCGAACGAGTTCCCGCTCGGGCCAGGTGAGGCGCGGATCGGTGGGGCTTATGACGAGGAGGCACTGCTCGCGCCAACCCTCCCGCTTGACCTCTTCGGCCGACCGGCGTTCACCGCCATATCCTTTCGGCAGCCATCTCATCGTCCGACCTCCAGCAGCACCGCTGCATAGCCGGCGATG
>DATGQR010000480.1:0-3124 GCA_035304105.1 Thermomicrobiales bacterium
GGCGAGAAGGCCGGCATCATCAAGCCCGGCATCCCGGTCATCGCCGCCCAGCAGGATTCGGAGGCAACGGCCACCATCATCGCCATCGCCAATCGCCACGACGCGCCGGTGCTGCTGGCCGGCCGCGACTGGTCCAGCGACTGGCGCGACGGCCTGACGACGCTCTCCGGCCCCTGGGGCCGGATCGCCGGCGTGCACCTGGGCCTCAAGGGTCCCCACCAGGCGCTCAACGCCGGCACGGCCATGAAGGCGCTCTGGCGCTTCAACCGCAACCTCTTCGCCGACCACGCCCGCCTGCGCGCCGGCCTGGAGTCGGTCAGCTGGCCGGGCCGCTTCGAGCAGATCGCGGACAGCCCGCCGGTCATCATCGACGGCGCCCACAACGCCGCCTCGATCCAGGTGCTAGTTGAGGCCCTGCGCCACGAATTCCCGGGTTGTCCCGCCACCGTCATCCTCGGCAGCTACCGCGACAAGGACCTCTCCGGGATGCTCGCCGCCCTCCGCCCACTCTCACCGGCCCTGATCACCACCCGCTCCGCCAGCCTGCGCGCCCGCGACCCCGACGAGATCGCGGCCACCGCCCGGGAACAGGGCTTCGACGTCACCACCGCCCCCACCGTCGCCGCGGCCCTCGACCTCGCCACCGAGCGCGTCGCCCCCAACGGCGTCATCGTCGCCACCGGCTCCTTCTCCGTCGTCGCCGAAGCTCGCGACCACCTAGGCCTGGCGACCATCTCCCCCGACGAGCGCGAGATCTTGTCGAGCTGAGGAGCGGGGGAACACTTCCTCACCCCCAACCCGCGACACGCTCCGCGAGTACCCCGCCCTCTCGCTTACGCGGAGGGAGAGGGCGAGAAATAAATGAGCGCGATTGATCGGTGACTCAAACGACACAACTGGACACCCCTCTCCCGGGTACCACTGGGTGCTTGGGCGGGGTGCCCGCTGGGCAGCGGCCGGGGCAGTCTCCCCTACAACCTACGAACTACAAACTACGTACCACTCTCTCCCGCAACGCACTGCATATAGACAACATCCCAGCGGCGGCCGTCGGACCAGTGGGCCTCGGTGCGGCGGCCATACTCGCGAAAGCCGGCCTTTTCGTAGGCGCGGCCGGCGGCGGGGTTGAAGGACAAGTAGGAGAGGTGGATGTTGTGCAGCCCCAGCAGGCGGAAGCCGTAGTCCAGCATCAGCCGCGTCACCTCGGCGCCGTAGCCCTTGCCGCGGGCGTCCGGCTCGCCGATCATGATGGCGTACTCGGCCGTGCCGTGGTGGTGGTCGATGTCCTTCAGCTCGGCCCAGCCGATCGGGCGGCCGGTGGCCCGTTCATAGACGGTGAACCAGGCGGTCGTGTCGCTCGCGAGGACGTACCCCTCGTACCAGCGGGTGACGCGCTCCAGCGTGGCGGGACCAGCCAGCGGCTCGCCCTGGGTGCGCAGCGTCTCGAAGTCATTCATCCAGCGTTGGTAGACCGGGATCTGGTCACGCTCCATCGGCCCCAGCATCACCAGCTCGCCAGTCATGTTGACCGCCGGTCCGCCGCGCTCGTCGCCCATGTTCGATGTCCCTTACATTGATCGACGATGTCAGGCAGAGATCGTCTCCGCCTGACGACGAGGGCGGAGGCAAGCTCCGCCCTTTATCGATCTTCGAACCCTCAGAATCCTGCCTACAGCCGCACGTAGGCGTCCTCGTTGACGGTTGGGATCCACCACTCCTCACCGCGAACGGTGGTGACGTACTCTGGCCAGCGCAGGTCGATCGGCGGCGGAAAATCGCGGTCGAGCAGCGGGGCCACCCACTTGTCGCCGCCGACCCCGCCACCAGTGCGCTCCGCGAATTCGTCCTTGCACTTCTGGAGCTCCTCGGGCCGGGTCAGCAGGTCGAGGATCGTCCCGGCGATCGTCTTGCCGGCGACGAACATGCCCGGGTCGACGGCCGCCGCGACGCCGCCCAGCGCGTTGCGCGTCCAGGCCGGGTAGCTGTAGCTGGGCTCGGGGGCGCGGAGCGTCGGGCGGGCCGTCAGCAGGCGCACCGTCGGTGCGTGCCAGCAATACTCGACGTAGTCGTCCGAGGTGGAGTTGAGCTGCCAGGACGGCAGGCTGCGGCGGATACCGGCCTCGTAGTCGCGCGGGTCGAGCAGCGTCTCATTGGACTCGGCGAAGGGATTGTCCATCGGCTCCAGGCCCAGGTTGCGCTGGATCTCGCGGGCGAACTCGCGGGCTTCGTCGGGCATCCGTGGCGCGCCGACGAGCTGGAGGTTGCGCCAGGTCAGGTCGGCCAGGGCGAGGTTGGCCAGCCCGACGCGCGTCTTGGTCACCCAGCGCACCGAGGCGCGGCAGCCAGTGACGGCGGCGGCCTGGCGGGCGTTGTTCTCCAGCACCCGGTAGATCTGCTCCTGGATGCCGAGCGTCGGCGAGCGCCAGGAATACTGGATGGCGCTGTAGCGCGGCGGAAGGTTGTCGGAGGTCGCGTCGCCGCCGGCCATGACGAACTCGTTGAGCGTCCAGGTGCCGGTCTTGGGGAACATCGCCTCCTTGGTGTACTTGGTATTGGTGTACATCAGCATCAGCGCATCGATCGCGCCGGGCACCCGGGCGGTCGTGTGCGAGCTGGCCCCGGGCGGCATCAGGCTGGGGTCGACCCACTTCTCGGCCTCGACGCACTCGAAGATGAACACGGCGCTCCAATAGCTCCCGCAGTGCGTCTCCCAGACGCAGGTGTTGCTCGCGTGCGGGTGGTAGGCGATGAAGGCATCGAAGCCATCGTAATAGCCCTTGGCGGCGTGGACCGGCTTGGAGCCGCAGACCTTCTCGGCCGGCTCACCGAAGAACGTCAGCGTGCCGCCGATGCCGTGCTTCTCCATCGCCGCCTTGGCCGCCAGAAAGCCTGACAGGGCCGCCGTCCCCAGCATCGAGTGCGGGTCGGTATGGCCGGCCGCCCAGCGATGGAGCCCCTCGCGCGGCGCCTCGTAGGGCACCGCCTGCTGCGAGTTGCCCGGCACGGCGTCGTACTCGGCGTACCCGCCGATCACCGGGCCGTCGCCGTTGCTCCAGGAGGCCACGAAGGCCGTCGGTATCTCCCCGGAGCCTTCCTCAACCTCCCAACCGTCTTCGCGCAGCAG
>DATGQR010000481.1:0-4710 GCA_035304105.1 Thermomicrobiales bacterium
CCGCATCATCGGCCGCGGCGCGACCGACGCCAAGGGCAACCTGATGGCGCACTTGAAGGCGGTGGAGGCGCTGCGGGCTACGACCGGTCTGCCGATCAACGTGAAGTTCATCTTCGACGGTGAGGAGGAGAGCGGCAGCCCGAGCCTGCCCGCTTTCGTTGAGCGCCACCGCGACCTGCTGGCGGCCGATGCCGCCCTCTCGTTCGACGGCGGCTTCGACGCCGGCGATGTGCCGCGCGTCAGCCTCGGCACCTCCGGCCTCCTCTTCGTGCAGATGCGCGCCCACGGCGGCAGCAAGGATCTCCACTCCGCCCGCGCCCGGCTGGTGCCCAACCCGGCCTGGAAGCTCGTCTGGGCGCTGGCGTCGATCAAGGGTCCGGACGGGCGCGTGCGCATCGAGGGCTTCTACGACGCCGTACGCCCGCCAACGCCGCTCGAGCGCTCCCTGTTGGAGCAGGCGGGATGGGACGACGAGGCGCAGAAGCGGGACCTCGGCGTGGACGAGTTCCTCGGCGGCGTCTCCGGGGTGGACGCGCTGGAGCAACTGCTGTTCACGCCGACCTGCAACATCGCCGGGTTCGCCTCCGGCTACGTCGGCGAGGGCAACAAGACGCTCCTGCCCGCGACCGCCGCGGTGAATGTCGACTTCCGCCTCGTCGTCGACCAGGACCCGGCCGACATCTTCCAGCGGCTGCGGAAGCACCTGGACGACCACGGCTTCGCCGACGTGGAGCTGCACGACCTCGGCAGCATCGAACCCTCGCGCGTCCCGGCCGACTCGCCCTTCGCGCGCGTGGTGGTGGAGGCTGCGCGCCGCGTCTACGGTCGTGAGCCGTCGCTGCGGCCGAGCGAGTCGGCCTCCGGGCGCCAGGCGGTGTGGCTCGCCGGCAAGCTGGGCATCCCCGGCGCCGGGACGGGGATCGGCCCGCCGGACTGGCGCGGCCACGCCGCCAACGAATTCATCACCGTCCGTCACTACCTCGCCGGGATCAAGTACGCCGCGACCATCTGGTCGCTCTTCGGCGAGGGCTGATGACCGCATCCGTCAGCAAACCCATCCGGTCCACTGGCAGGGTCCGGCACAAGCCCGCCCTGCCGGTGGACCACGACACACGGAACACGCAATACGCAACACGCAGTAGTCCCGAAAGGACACGCACCCATGCCCCGACCGATCGAGATCGCCGATCTGGCGCGTATTCGCTACCTGGGGGATCCCCAGATCGCGCCGGACGGCCGGCGCGTCGCCTATGTCGTCACCGAGATCGACCTGGAGGGGAAGCGCTACCGCTCTGCCATCTGGGTCGTCAACGCCGACGGCAGCGGGCGGACACGCTTCACCGCCGGGACGCACAAGGACACCAGCCCTCGCTGGTCGCCCGACGGCAGCCGGCTGGCGTTCCTCTCCGACCGCGACGGCGTGACCCAGCTCTACGTCATGCCGAGTGACGGCGGCGAGCCGGAGCGGATCACCGACCTGAAGCACGGCGTGGCTGATCCGGTCTGGTCGCCGGACGGCGCCTGGCTGGCGTTCGTCAGCAAGGTCGGGCCCGAGGGCCCCGTCCAGCGCGCGGACGAGACCGAGGAGGACCGAAAGCGCGCGGCACAGCGCAGCGACACGAAGGTCATCCGCTCGCTCAAGTACAAACTGGACGGCGAAGGCTACTTCGACGACCGACGCCGCCACATCTTCATCGTCCCGGCCACGGGCGGCACGCCGCGCCAGATCACCGACGGCGACTGGGACGACACCCAGCCGGCCTGGTCGCCGGACGGCCGCGCCATCGCCTTCGTCTCCAACCGAACCGACGACCGGGAGCGCAATACCTTCTCGGATATCTGGATCGCGCCGCTCGACGGCGGCGAGCCGCGCCGGATCACCCCCAGCGACGGTGTCTACAATTCCCCGGCCTTCTCGCCCGACGGGGACTGGATCGCCTACGTGGGCAACCCGATCATCGAACCCTACGGCCCGACGACGCTCACCGGCCTGTGGGTCGCTCCCACCACCGGGGGCGAGGCGCGCAACCTGACCGCCGCGCTCGACCGCGAGGTGGGCAACACCGTGCTCTCGGACCAGCACTACGCGGTGGCGCCTCAGCGGCCCCTCTGGCTGCCCGACGGCAGCGGACTGCTGACTCTCATCAGCGATCAGGGCACGGTGCCGGTCCTGCGCGTGAGCCTCGACGGCGAGACCACGGTCGTTATCGGCGGCGACCGGGAAGTCGCAAATGTGAGCGTTGCCGGCGACGGCACGCTCGCCTTCCTCGCCTCCTCGCCCACCCGGCCGCTGGAGGTCTACGTGGCCGCGGCCGACGGCAGCGATGAGCGGGAGGTAAGCGAGGCCAACGCCGACTTCCTGGCCGAGGTAGAGCTTGTCCCCGCCGAGCGCATCACCTATCCCGCTGAAGGCGGGGTGGAGATCGGGGGCTGGCTGCTTAAGCCGCCGGGCTTCGACCCGTCCGTCCGCTACCCGCTCATCCTCCAGATCCACGGCGGTCCACACGCCATGTACGGCAGCGCCTTCTTCCATGAGATGCAGGTCCTGGCCGCCCGCGGCTACGTCGTCCTCATGACCAACCCACGCGGCAGCACCGGCTACGGGCAGGCGTTCGTCTCCGCGGCCATGGGCGACTGGGGCGGGGTCGACTACCGCGACGTCATGGCCGGGGTCGACTACGTGGTCGCACAGGGCTACATCGACGAGCAGCGCCTGGGTGTCACCGGCGGCTCCTACGGCGGCTACCTGACCAACTGGATCGTGACCCAGACCGACCGCTTCAAGGCGGCAGTGACCCAGCGCAGCACCTGCAACCGCCTCAACCTGTTCGGCACAAGCGACATCGGTTGGTCCTACACCCCATGGGAGTTCCGCGGCAGCGCCTACGACAACCCGTCCTTCTACCTGGAGCGCTCCCCGATCACCTACGTCAAGAACGTGACGACGCCGATCCTCATCCTCCACAGCGAGCAGGACCTGCGCTGCCCCATCGAGCAGGCCGAGCAGTGGTTCGCCGCGCTGCGCTACCTGGGGAAGGAGGCAGTCTTCGTCCGCTTCCCGGAGGAGAGCCACGGCCTGTCACGCACCGGGCGGCCCGACCGGCGCATCGAGCGGCTGCAGTGGATCGTCGACTGGTTCGCCGAGCACCTGTAGCGGTTTGGCACAAGTCGGCGCGGAATTTGCTTGCCGAAAGCGAGTATGGCCCGAAACGGAGAAGTACGGCTAAGATAGGCCCAGCCGGCCCTGCTGGCCGTGCCAACGGGACGATACCGCGAGGAGGCTACACCCATGCGTGGCTATTCGTCTGTTCAGGAGCTGATCGACGACCTGAAACCCGCTGCCGAGATCCGGGACGGCGCCCTCTCGATCACCGACGAGCGGGCGTTCCGGGAGCAGAAGGTTGATCGCCTGGTCTACGGTGCCGTCTTCGGCGACGATGCGGTCAAGCCGGCCTGCCGTTGGATCATCTGGCAGGCGGCCCAGGCGCTCGGGGCGCTGCCGGCCTCGATCCACGAGTACTACATGGCCGGCGGGCGCGGCGAGTGGCACCACCGCACGACCCCGGCGATCAATATCCGCGGCCTGACCTACGACACCGCGCGGGCCGTCTTCCGCACTGCGATGCGCTACGACTGCAAGCAGTTCATCTTCGAGATCGCCCGCTCGGAGATCGGCTACACCCAGCAGCGGCCGGAGGAGTACGTCTCCAGCGTGCTCGCCGCCGCGCTGCGCGAGGGCTACCGCGGCCCGGTCTTCATCCAGGGCGACCACTTCCAGATCAGCGCCAAGGGCTACGCCAAGGATCCCCAGAAGGAGATCGAGGGCGTTGAGAAGCTAATCCTCGAGGCGCTCGACGCCGGGTTCTACAACATCGACGTCGACTCCTCCACACTGGTCGACCTGAGCAAGCCGACCGTGGCCGAGCAGCAGACCCTCAACTACCAGCACTGCGCCGACCTGACCGCCTTCATCCGGAAGCACCAGCCCGAGGGGGTCATGGTCTCCGTCGGCGGCGAGATCGGCGAGGTGGGCGGCAAGAACAGCGACGTCCACGAGCTGCGCGCCTTCATGGACGGCTTCAACCGAGTCCTTGCCGAGAAGGGCGGCGACCTGGTCGGCATCAGCAAGATCAGCGTCCAGACCGGCACCAGCCACGGCGGCGTCGTCTTGCCGGACGGCACCATCGCCGACGTCAAGGTCGACTTCGACACGCTGGCCGAGCTCTCCGAGGTCAGCCGCAAGGAGTACGGCCTGGCCGGCGCGGTCCAGCACGGCGCATCGACCCTGCCCGAGGTCGCCTTCAACCGCTTCGCCGAGGCGAACGCCTGCGAGGTGCACCTGGCGACGGCGTTCCAGAACCTGATCTACGACTGCGACCTCTTCCCCAAGGACCTGCGCGACGAGATCTACGCCTACCTGGCGGAGAACCATGCCGACGAGCGCAAGCCGGACATGACCGACGCGCAGTTCTACTACACGACCCGCAAGCGGGCCTTCGGCCCCTTCAAGCAGCAGATGTGGGACCTCTCGGACCACGTGCGCCAGGGGATCAGCAAGCTGCTCGAGGAGCGCTTCGATCTCATCTTCGACCGGCTCAACGTCGGCGGCACCAGCAGCCTCGTCGAGAAGTACGTCACCCCGACCAAGCGCGACAAGCCGATGCCCGAGTCCCTCCGCACCGCCGCGCAGGTCTCCTAGTCCCGTCGCAC
>DATGQR010000482.1:0-2284 GCA_035304105.1 Thermomicrobiales bacterium
CGGTCGACGCCGTCGGGGGCGGGCTGCAGTACCGGGTGTTGATCCAGCCGACTGAGGCGGGCACATATAACGTCTTCGCCGCGCCGCTCGGCGAGGTGGCGGCGACGATCCGCAACCTGACGCTGATCATTGGCATCCTCGGGATCGCCGTGCTGGCGACGATCACCGGGCTGGTCTGGCTGGTGATCCGGCGCTCGCTGGCCCCGATCGACTCGATGATCGACACCGCCGGGGCAATTGCCAGCGGCGACCTCTCCCGGCGGGTCGACGTCGTCGATGAGCGCACCGAGGTCGGCGCGCTGGGCCGGGCGCTCAACGCGATGCTGGCGCGCATTGAGGCCTCGTTCGCCGCCAAGGAAGCCTCGGAGCAGCGCCTGCGCCAGTTCGTCGCCGACGCGTCCCATGAGCTACGCACCCCGCTGACCTCAATTCGCGGCTACGCCGAGCTCTACCGCAGCGGCGCGGTCTCGACGCCGGAGGATGTGCGCCGCGTGATGGGACGCATCGAGTCTGAGGGCACGCGCCTGGGGCGGCTGGTCGAGGATCTGCTGCTGCTGGCGCGGCTCGATCAGGGGCGGCCATTGCGGAAGGCCGTCGTCGATCTGGTGCCATTGGTCGCCGGGGCGGTCATGGATGCGCGTGCCAGCGCCCCGGAGCAGCCGATCGAGTACGTCCATGATCCGGAGGCGCTGGTCGAGGGCGACGCCGACCGGCTCAAGCAGGTCGTCGAGAACCTGCTCGCCAACGCCCGCATCCATACTCCGCCCGGGACGCCGGTGCGCGTCGAGGTGACGGCAGGGGCGGATAGCGTGCTGCTGACCGTCGCCGACCGCGGTCCGGGCATCGCGCCGGAGGACGCCGAGCGCATCTTCGACCGCTTCTATCGCGCGGATTCCTCGCGGGCGCGCGCCAGTGGCGGCGTCGGGCTGGGGCTGTCGATCGCCGCCTCGATTGTCGAGGCGCACGGCGGCCGGATCGAACTCGACACGGGCCCCGGCGGCGGCGCGACGTTCGGCGTGATCCTGCCGCTCGCCGGCGTCTCTGCTGGCCGCGAGATTGGCGCTGCGCTCCCCGAACCCGCCGCATCCCCGGCGGATTGAGCCCGCTGCCGGGCGACATCGAGTACCCGCAAGCATCGACAGGGCTTCGCAAGTTGGCAACAATGGCGCAGTGCTGCCTCGGTAGCGGAAGGGGATGAATCTATGGCGGGCCAACGCATCGGCGTCGTCACCACCGGCGGCGACGCGCCCGGGCTCAACGCCGTGATCCGGGCGATCGTCAAAGCCGCGTACCAGAGCGAGACCGAACCGGAGATTCGTGGCTACCGCGACGGCATGGAGGGCGTCATGGAGCGCCGCTGGCTGCGGTTGACGCCGGACTCGATCAAGGGCATCCTGCCCCGCGCCGGCACGATGCTCGGCGCCGGCACGCGGGTTAACCCCTTCAACGTCGGCGGCGTCGACCAGAGCGAGCTGGCCATGCAGGAGCTGCGCGAACTCGACGTGCTGATGATCCTGGGCGGCAACGGCTCGATGGCGCTGGGTCACGCGCTGCACACGCGCTATGGCCTGCCGGTCATCGGCATCCCCAAGACGATTGACAACGATGTGGTCGGCACCGATATGACCTTCGGCTTCGACTCGGCGGTCATGGCGGCGACCGAGGCGATCGACCGCCTGCACGCCACCGCTGAGGCCCACCACCGCGTCTTCGTGGTCGAGACGATGGGCCGCGACGTCGGCTGGATCGCGCTCTACGCCGGGATCGGGGGCGGCGCGGACGTGATTCTCATGCCGGAAGTGCCCTTCTCGATCGACCGCGTGGCCGAGACGATTCGCTGGCGTGATGCGAGCGGCCGCCGCTTCACGATCGTGGTCGTCGCCGAGGGCGCGCGGCCCCGGGAGGGTGAGCCGTGCTACTCGATGGAAGGCGAGCGCCGGCGCTACGGCGGCATCGCCACATGGCTGGCGGGGCAGCTGAGCGCTCGGGTCGACCAGGACGTGCGCCCGATCCAGCTCGGCCACATTCAGCGCGGCGTCGAGCCGACCGCGCGCGACCGCCGGCTGGCGACGGCGTTGGGCGCTCACGCCGTGGAGCTGGCGCGCGACGGCCATGCGGGCTGCATGGTCGCGCTGCGCGGCAACCAGATCACGAAGGTCCCGCTGGACGAGGTCCAGGGCGTGCGCCGGGTGACGCCCGATGACCCGCTCTACCGCACCGGCATATCGATCGGCATCAGCTACTGCGGCCAGCCGGTTGAGGGCCGCTGATTGCGTTTGAGCGT
>DATGQR010000483.1:0-2467 GCA_035304105.1 Thermomicrobiales bacterium
GGGGGAGTGTGCATCCTGTATCGGCTACTGCTCTGCCTGGCGGTGATCCTGCCGGCACTGGGGCTGCTGGCGGCAATGCCCGGCCAGGCCGGCGCTCAGTCGGACCACTTCATCGTCCCGCGAGGGGTGATGGGGCTGGAATTCGGCCAGGTGATCGACGACCACGGCCAGATCCGCTTCACCGACGAGGACGCCGCTCGGATGGTCGCGGCCGGCGCGGGCTGGATCCACATCAACTTCCGGCTGGGCGGCTTCAAGAACTGGACCGAGACGGAGACCTTCGGCTACTCGGCGTTGAGCCTGTATGACGAGGTGGTGGCGACCGCCCACCGGCACGGTCTCGCCGTCGTCGGGCTGCTCTCCAACGAGAGCTGGCACGGCCACCTGCCGAACTGGCAGGCCGGCAACGCCGAGAACGGCGAGGGCAACGGCTACAATGGCTATATCGAAGGCTTCGCGCGCGATGCCGCCGCCGTGCTGGCCAGCCACTTCGCCGGACGGGTCGATGTCTGGGAGGTCTGGAACGAGCCGAACGCCGCCGAGACCTACCTCTACCCCTCGAACTTCGCCTGGCTGCTGGAGCGCGTCTACATCGAGGCCAAGACGGCCGGGGCCACGTCCGCCCGCTTCATCTCCGGCGCGGTGACCAGCAAGCAGGACGCCGACGGGACGACCAGCGGCCTCAGCACTGGCGCCGAGTACCTGCGCGCGACCTACGCCGCCGGCAAGCAGCACGCCGGCTGGGAGGTCATCCGCGAGACGCACGGCAGCTACCCGCTGGACGCCATCGGCCAGCACATCTACATCGACGGCTACCGGCCAACCAGCCGTGAAGCGGTCCGCAGCGCGCTGGCGCAGGTGCGCGCCGCCTACGTCGAGGCCGAGGGCGGCGACGAATCCAAGCTGACGGTCGTGACCGAGATGGGCTGGGCCAGCGGCAACGTCTCCGAGCGCGTCCAGGCCGACAACCTGCAGATCGCCTTCGCCGAGATCGCCGCGACGCCCTACGTCCAGACAGCGTCGTGGTTCTTCCTGCGCGACAGCGAGCACTCCGGGCTCAACTTCGGCTTGCTGCGGGCGGACGGCAGCGAGAAGCCGGCCTGGGGCGGCTACCGGGTCATCACCACACCGGAAGCGCCGCCGATCCCGCCTGTTGGGGTACACGCGGCCGGCTTCGAGTCCGCGATCCGGCTGGAGTGGCAGGCCAACATGGCGCCAGACCTGGCAGGCTACCTCGTCTACCGCGCCGATACGCCCGACGGCCCCTTCACGCCACTGACGCCCGAGCCGCTGGGCGTGCTCGAATACGTCGACGGTGACGCGCCGCCCTTCACGCCAGTCTTCTACAAGGTCACGGCGATCGACACCGGCGGCAACGAGTCCGGCGTCTCGACCATCGCCGGGGCGGTGCGCAGCGACCTGACGACGCTCGACCCGTTCGAGCGCACCTGGCGGCGGACGGACGCGCCAGTAGCCGACAGCCGCGCCCAGCGCACCTGGATCTGGGGCTCCGGCTCGCTGACCGGCATCATCACCGAGCGCTACGACGACTCCCCCGGCGGCTATCGCCAGGTGCAATACTACGACAAGTCGAGGATGGAGCTGACCGATCCGGACGGAGACGAGGATTCGGCCTGGAGCGTCACCAACGGCCTGCTGGTCTGGGAGCTGATGAGCGGCTGGATGCAGGTCGGCGACGCGTCCTACATCGAGCGCGCCCCGGCGCAGGTCAATGTGGCCGGCGACCCGGAGAGCGGCCCGACCTACGCGACGCTTAGCCCGCTGCGCTGGTCGACCGCGCGCAAGGAGGGCGCCACGATCACGGCCCGGGTCGACGCGAGCGGCAAGGTCACCGATGACCCGGCGCTGGCCGAGCGCGGCGTGGTGGCTGCTCACTACGTCCCCGACACCAAACACACCGTGGCGGCGCCCTTCTGGGAGTTCATGAACGCCGAGGGGCTGGTCGAGGAGAACGGCCAGACGACCACCGCGCCGCTCTTCGAGAACCCCTTCTACGCCACTGGCTTCCCGCTGACCGAGGCCTACTGGACGACCGTCGAGGTCGCCGGCGTCCCGACCGACGTGCTCGTGCAGTGCTTCCAGCGCCGCTGCCTGACCTACACCCCCGACAACCAGCCCGGCTGGCAGGTCGAGGCAGGGAACGTTGGCTGGCATTATTATCAGTGGCGATACGGGGAGTAGGGTTTAGGTTGTAGTTTGTCGTTCGTAGGTTGTAGGGAAGACCCCAGCCCGTGACCCGCTCCGCGGGCACCCCGCCCACTCGCTTACACGGGGGGGGGGGGGAGAGTAGGAACGAAAACAGAGTGCAGTTATTTGCTCGCTCAAGTCGAACGGAGGGGCATCCCTCTCCCGGGCACCCTCCGGGGGATTGGGAGCGGGCGGGGCACCCGCTCAGCGGGTCGCGGTTGAGGGCCGATGGGACACGCAATGGACATAGCCGAGTTGA
>DATGQR010000484.1:0-6426 GCA_035304105.1 Thermomicrobiales bacterium
GAACGCTTCGCCGACCAGAACGACGCCGTCGCCGACCTGCAGGTGCGCCAGCAGATGATCGGCCGCTGGTTCTTCATGATCATCGGCACGGCCTTCTCGATCATGCCGGCCTTGATTTATCTGGTCGCGGGCCGCGCGATCATCCAGGGTGACTCCAGCCTGACGATCGGCGCGATCGTCGCCTTCACCACCCTCCAGTCGCGGCTGTTCATGCCGCTCGGCCAGCTCTTCAACGTCCAGGTCGAGATCCAGGGCGCGATGGCGATGTTCGACCGCATCTTCGAATACCTGGACCTCGAGCCGGAGATCACCAACCGGCCGGGCGCCATCGAACTCGATCCGGCGACCGTGCGCGGCCGCGTGGAGTACGATGGCGTCACCTTCAGCTACGCCAGCGGCCGCAACGGCGGCTCCGAGCCGGAGCGCCAGTACGCCGTCCAAGACGTCAGCTTCGTCGCCGAGCCGGGACAGCTCGTGGCGCTAGTCGGACCGAGCGGCGCCGGCAAGACGACGCTCACCTACCTGCTGCCGCGCCTCTATGACGTCCAGGAGGGCGCCATCCGCATCGACGGCATCGACATCCGGGACGTGACGCTGGAGAGCCTGGGAGCGGTCATCGGCGTCGTCACCCAGGAAAGCTACCTGTTCCACACGTCGATCCGCGAGAACCTGCTCTACGGCCGCCCGGACGCGACTGAGGAAGAGATGATCGCCGCCGCCAAGGCCGCCGCGATTCACGACCTGGTCATGTCGCTGCCCGACGGCTACGACACGGTCGTCGGCGAGCGCGGCTACCGCATGTCCGGCGGCGAGAAGCAGCGCCTGGCGCTCGCCCGCGTGATCCTCAAGGACCCGCGCATCCTGATCCTCGACGAGGCCACATCTGCGCTCGACACGCGCTCCGAGCGGTTGATCCAGGCGGCGCTTGGGCCGCTGATGGAAGGGCGCACGACGATCGCCATCGCGCACCGCTTGAGCACGATCGTCGCCGCCGACCAAATCCTCGTCGTCGACCAGGGGCGGATCGTCGAACGCGGCACGCACCAGGAACTCCTGGCGCGCGGCGGGCTCTACGCCGCACTCTACAATGAGCAGTTCGGCATGGGCGAGATCGAGGCGCGCTGCGAGGATGGCATCGTCGAGCGCGATGGCGCGATCCGCCTTACACCTGCGGCCGACTAATCCAGATACCGCCGGGGGCGGAGGCGCCTAGCCGGCCGGCGGCTCGTATGCCGGGTCCGGATCGTCGTGGATCGGGAACCCGGCTTCCCAGTTGGCCGGCACCACCTCGATCACGATGTTGTTCGGATCAGAGAAGAAGAGCGACTGGCGACCCTGAGCGAAGGTCATTTCGACGCCATGATCGGCCAGGTGATCGCGGAAGCGCTCCCAGGCAGCCTCATCCTCGACCCACAGGCAGATGTGATCCAGCGAGCGCCCGGATTTCGGCTGGGTCGCCGGCAGCAGCTCGGGCATCTCTGCGTCCGGGAACTCGAAGAAGGCGAAGACGGTGTTCGGCGCGACGGTGATGAAGTAGTGACGCACGTTGTCCGGCCCCTGACGGTGCGCCATCGCGATCTCACTGCCCAGCACATCGCGGTAGAACGCGACGGTCGCCTCCATATCGTTGGTCACCAGGGCGACGTGATGGAGATTGACGAAGGGGCTCTTCAAGCCGTTGGCGTCCGGGACGACGAAATTGGCGGTCGAGGTCATCTGCGATCCCTCTCGCTGTATGACGATTGGTGTCTGACGCAAGGATAGCCTAGCCCGTCGGGTCACCGGCGCGGCGAACGGTCAATGCAGCCGGCCAGGTCAGGGGCACGCGGCCCATGCTTGACAGTACCGGCGCGCGCGGCCATCCTGTGCTGGCTTTGGGTTCGATGCGAGCAGACATGGGAGTACTCGAATGGCCTGCGACCTGACGGTGATCGACCGCCACATACTCGGCGAAGTCTGGACGACCGATGAGATGTGGCGCAATCTGGTGCACCTCTGCGACGACCTGGGGCACCGCTTCGGCGGCAGCGCCAGCGAGCACGCGGCGGCGCAATTCCTGCTAGAGAAGATGCGCGCCTACGGGCTACAGAACGCGCACCTCGAAGAGTTCCCGGTGTACACCTGGGACCGCGGCACCTGCAAGCTAACCGTGACCGAACCGCACACTGACGAGATCACGGCCATCGCCATGCCCTACTGCGGCAGCGGCGTCTGGGAAGGCACGCTGATCGACGCTGGCGAGGGCGAACAGGCCGACTACGAGCGGCTGGGCGACACAGTGCGCGGCAACATCGTCCTGACCGACGCCGAGACCGCCTCGCGCAGCCACCGCACCGACAAGTACCGCTGGGCACACGAGGCGGGCGCGGCCGCCGTGATCTTCCTTAACCGTAACCCTGGACTGCTGCACATCACCGGCGCGCTCTACGCCAAGAATCCCGGCGGCCCGAACGACGAGGACCACGAGGCGCCCATCCCCGCCATCGGCATCACGTACGAGTCGGGCGCGCTGCTGCGCCGGAAGCTCGAACGAGGAGAGGTCAAGGTCCGCATCGAGTTGCAGAACCAGACGCGCCTGTCCCACTCCTACAACGTCGTCGGCGACATCCCGGGCGGCTCCAAGGCGAACGAGATCGTCCTCTTCGGCGGGCACTACGACGGCCACGACATCGCCCAGGGCGCGGCCGACGACGGCGCCGGCACGCTGGTCGGGCTGGAGGTCGGGCGCGTGCTGGCACCCTTCGCCGGGCAGCTCGACCGCACCGTGCGGATTATCTGTTACGGCTGCGAGGAGATCGGCCTAATCGGTAGCTGGGCGCACGCCGACACCTACGCGAAGGAAGGCAACGACGAGCAACTCGTCTTCTCGATGAACCTCGACGGCGCCGGACGCGGCGAGGGTGGCCGTGACATCGTCAACGTCAGCCGCGACAACGTCTGGGCCGACTATTTCCGCAAGCTCGGCGACGAGATGGGCTACCAATTCCAGGTAGACAATCGCCTGGGAGTCCACTCCGACCACTTCCCGTACTTCCTGGCCGGCTACCCGAGCGCGACGCTCCGCAGCCTCGACGCGACGGCCGGCATGATCGGCCGCGGCTACGGCCACACCGAGGCCGACACGGTCGACAAGGTCACCCCGCGCGGCCTGCAGATGGGCGCGGCATTCGCGGCCCGCGTGGCGGCTCGGCTGGCCTGTCTCGATGAGTTTCCGTCCGGGCGGCGCGATGAAGCCGCCGTGCGTCAGGTGCTCGAAGAGGACAACATGCTGCATGTGCTGGAGAAGCACTGGGGACGCGACAACCGCGCCGACATCTAGCTCCCGACTGCAGCCCGCTTGGCCGTCTGCTGATCGATCCACCAGTCGATCAGCCGGCGGGCAATACTGACTCGGCTGGGGATCTCCGGCAGCGTGTCGAGAGTGAACCAGCCGGCGTCCTGTATCTCGTCGTCCCCAAGCACGATTGAGCCACCCGCGTACTGCGCCGTGAACCCGATCATCAGCGAATTCGGGAACGGCCAGGGCTGGCTGCCGAAATAGGTGATGTCCTTGACCAGGATGCCGGTCTCCTCGTAGATCTCTCGCTGGACCGTCTCCTCCAGCGTCTCACCCGGCTCCACAAAGCCGGCCAGCACGCTATAGAAGGCGCTCGGGAAGCGGTTCGAGCGGCCGAGCAGCACCTCATCGCCCCGCTGGACCAGGACGATGACCGCCGGCGACAGGCGCGGGTAATGACGCATGCCGCACTCCGGGCAGCTCAGCGCACGTTCGTCGGACCGCAATTCGGTGGGCGTCCCGCAGCGTCCGCAGTAACGGTGGGTGCGCGCCCAGTCGACGATCTGGACGGCGCGCGCCGCCAGCCCCCAGATCTCCTCGTCGACGTGGAAGTAGAGCTGCCGCAGGTTGATGAAGTCGGCGCCGTCGGGCGGCTCGCTGTCGAGCGGCACTTCAGCGACGAAGCAGGGCTTGCCGTCGAGCTCGCCGAGGTAGTGATGGGCCGTGCCGTTGGGGATAAGCGGGCTTGAGGGCGGCAGTAGCGGGATCGAGTAGATGTCAGCGGTGGTCTCGAACAGCGGGTGAAAATCACGAACCAGGAACCAGAAGGCCTCCCTGCCGTCCAGATCCTGGTTGCGACTCGAAACGATGAAGCGTCCAAATGGATGCACTGTTGCGTGACCTTTCCCGACCGCTCCTCTGATCGGGGACAGTGTAGCGAACAGCGCGGCTTCTCGACGCTCCGCGACGTTGCTCAGGCCGTCTGCAGGACCTCTTGTGCCAGCTCCTCGTACGACAGCACCCAGAGCAGCGCCTGGACGCGGTTGGTAAGGCCGAGCATCTCGTAGACCGCGGCGATGTTGTTGCGCACCGTCGACAGCTTCAGGCCGAGCTCGTCAGCGATCTCCTGATTGCTGCAGCCCCGCGCCAGGCAGAGCATGATGTCCTGCTGCCGCGGTGACAGGTCCTCCCAGGTAAGCGTCGTGTCCCACTGGATCTTTGCCGTCATGTGCGCGTCTCCCGAAAATCCGCATTCCCTCAATTGCGCTTATTCTGTGCGGATTCTGGGCCTAAGCGTTAGATTCTAAAGGGTGACTCTCGCCGTACATCGGTATCCGAATTGCCCTTGATTCGGTACTCCAGTATCGACGCGCACCTGACCACACTACTTCAGTACTACTCCCACGTGCGTCCCGCGGAGTGGAGAAGGAGGCGGCCCCGCCCGGAACGGCAATCGCTCCACGCGCGCGAGGCCGCGAACGTTCGCGGGTTCCGCTATTTGAGCGGCATCACCATGCGCGGGCGCTCCTCGTACTCGGCCATATCAGTACGCTGGAAGACGAAAGTCGCCTCGCTGGAAGTAGATGCGGCGTTGACGTTGCCAGCGGCATCCATCGCGACGATGTTCATGACGTTGGTGCGATCGCCGGCAAACGGGTCGTCAAGGTGACGCAGATCCTTCATCGCCTGGGTGAGCGCTTCGTCGAGCGACTTGCCGTGACGCATGAACATGACGACGCTGGCGGCCGTCGCGCAGCGAATGGCCATCTCCCCGCGCCCGGTGCAGGCGGCCGCGCCGTAGCGGTTGTCGGCGTAATTGCCGGCCGCGATCACCGGCGAGTCACCCAGTCGCCCGGGCCACTTGAAGCCCCAGCCGCTCGTCGAGACCGCGCAGGCGATGTTGCCCTCCGCATCGCGGGCGATCACGTTGGTCGTGCCGAAGATCTCATCGTGGAGCAGCTTGACCCAGTCGTCGACCACCTGCATATAGAGCTGGTAGCTGTCCTCATAGACGTCACTGCCATCGGCCTTCTTGCCGCGAATGCGCTGCTCCCACTGCGCCTTGGCCTCATCGGTGAGCAGCTCGGCCGGCTCGAAGCCGTGCTTGCGCGCGAACAGCTCGGCGCCCTCGCCAACCAGCATGACGTGCGGCGTCAGCTCCATGACCTTGCGAGCGATCTCGATCGGATGCGGGAAGTTCTTGACGGCGCCGACCGAGCCGGCTGCCAGGTTGCGGCCGTCCATAATGGTCGCGTCCAGCTCGACCTGCCCGAGGACGTTCGGGATCCCGCCGGTCCCGACGCCGTGGTCCTCAAGGTTGTCCTCGACACACTTGACTGCTTCGATCGCCGCGTCGACTGCGCTGCCGCCTGCCTTGAGCGTATCGATCGCCGCCTGCATGCCGACGCGCGCGTTCGCGCTGCCCGCGACGATGCCGACGCCTGCTGGTAATGCCATGTTCCACAACCCCTCTACACGCAAAATGAACCATCAGCCGGGTTCAAGACCAGGCCGGATTGTAGTCTGTTTCGGGCTCACCCGGGCCAGATGCACCAGGGCAACAAGGGGTGGTGGATGCAAAGCCGTCAGCTGAGCGGGATCGTCAGGACGCTGCAGCGCCCGAAGAACTACCATGCAGTTCGGCGTAGGCATTGACGAGGTTGGCGAAAGGATACGGCCCGGCCATCAGCAGGAACTCGATCGTCTCCGGGCCTACCGGCCGGGAGAAGTAGTAGCCCTGGCCACGGGAGCATCCCAGCTCGATGACGCGCTTGAGCTGGCTGGCCGACTCGATGCCCTCGACGATCAGGTCGAGGCCCTCCTCGCGCGCCACGTTGGCCATCGAGCGGGTCAGCGATAGCTCGCCCGAGGTCGCTCCGGAACCGCTCACGAAGGTGCGATCAACCTTTACCTGGTTGACCGGCAGCGTGCGCAGGTAGCTGAAGGATGCGTAGCCCGTGCCGAAGTCGTCGATCGCCAGGTTGACGCCCAGCTTGCGGAGCTGGGACATGCGCCTGGCGATCTCCGGCTCGTCTTCCACCAGTACGCTCTCGGTCAGCTCGGCCCTGAATGATTCGGGCCGCAAAGCGGCTCGCCGGAGCGCGGCCGAGATGTCGCTGATCAACTGCTCGGTGCGGAACTGATCCGCC
>DATGQR010000485.1:0-2378 GCA_035304105.1 Thermomicrobiales bacterium
CTGAACAACGGCGAGTTCGATCTGGTCGCCGTCGGTCGTGCTCTGCTCCAGGACCCGGAGTGGGGCGCCAAGGTCCGCGACGGTCGCGACGCGGACATCGAGCCGTTCAGCCGCGACGCGCTGAAGACTCTCTACTGATCACTGCAATGTCCCAACGGCGGCCTCGGCCGCCGCTTCCCAAGCCTCGCTCCTTGCGGGGCTTTTTTTTATCCTCCGCGCGGCGAAGCAAAGCGTTCATCTGAAAGGTCGGCCCGCCGTCAGCCGCAGCCGACGATCCGAGGGGACCGGATGGGGGAGGGAAAGCGGGCTGGCTGCGGTGGCGCCGGGCAGCCCGGAGCGCCCGCCCCGTCAATGCGCCGCCAGAAGGCAGAGCGGGCGGGGGATGCCCGAAATCAGGGCCGGATTTCGATTAGGGTGCCGTCCCTGACCAGCTCCCAGATCTCGCGCATGTCGTCGTTCTTGAGTGCGATGCAGCCCTCGGTCCAGTCGAGGGTGTGGAAATACCACTCCGGGTATTCCTCGTCGATGGGCGTGCCGTGCAGCATGATCATGCCGCCCGGAGGCACGCCGCGCTGGCGCGCCTGGGCGAGGTCGCGGGCGTTGGGGTAGGAGATGTGCATGGCGAGGTTGAAGCGCTCGCTGTTCTTGCGCCAGTCGATCCAGTAGAAACCTTCCGGCGTGCGCTTGTCGCCTTCCTCGCGCTTCGGGCCGTCGGGGCGCTTGCCGAGCGAGATGCGGTAGCTCTTCAGGGTTTCGCCGCGGCTGATCAGGTGCAGCTTGCGTTCCGACTTGACCACCAGGACTTTGTCGACACGCGGCGTGAGTTGAGGCGCCGGATTGGCCTGGACGACCAGGCTCAGGCAGAGACAGATGACAGCGAGCGGCCAGCGCATCGACGATTTCCCCGGAAAACAAAAATACGACTTGCGTCAGCTGTTCTTCTTGTAGGCCAGCAGCGCCTCGACGGGTTCGTTGCGAACTGGGAACGAGGCACGACGGCGGTCAGCGAGGAAGCATTCTAAGGTACGTCCCACGGTCGGGAAAGCCAGCTCCGACCAGGGCAGTTCCCGCTCGTCGAAGAGTTTCACCTCGAGGCTTTCCTCGCCGGCGGCGAAGTCCAGATCGGCCAGCTCGGCGCGGAAGAACATGTACACCTGATTGATGTGCGGCAGGTCGAAGAGGGTGTACAGCTGCAGGTTCTTCACCCGCGCGCAGGCTTCCTCCCAGGTCTCGCGGCGCGCGGCGTCCTCCATGGTCTCGCCGTTCTCCATAAAACCGGCCGGCAGGGTCCAGTAGCCGCGGCGCGGCTGGATGGCGCGCCGGCAGAGCAGGATGCGCTCCTCCCAGACCGGCAGACAGCCGGCGACGATCCGCGGGTTCTGGTAGTGGATGGTCTGGCAGTGGTCGCAGACGTAGCGCAGCCGGGTGTCACCCTCGGGGATGCGTTGGGCCACGAGGTGACCGCAGTTGCTGCAGAATTTCATTTTGGGCTCGCAAGGCAAGGTCAGGCAGCGATCTTGACGCCAGCCTGTGGCGAGCGGCAAGGGGCCGGGCTTGGGTGGTGCTTTCTTTCGTGCCATGATGCCGCGGTTAAGCGATGAAGAGAGTTTTCATGCTGGACGAGTTGCTCCAACGTGTGCGCGATTTCACGCCGCAGGACCTCGAGGTCGACGGGCGTTTCCCGGAAGCCGCGGTGCTGATGCCGATCACGCGCAGCGAAGACCCGGAACTGGTGCTCACCCTGCGCGCCAGCGGGCTCTCCACGCACGGCGGCGAGGTGGCCTTTCCCGGCGGCCGTCGTGATCCCGAAGACCTCACGCTGATGCATACCGCACTGCGCGAGAGCGAGGAGGAGGTGGGGCTGCCGCCCGGTCTCGTCGAGATGATCGGCCCGCTCGATCCGCTGGTCTCGCGCTACGGCCTCAGGGTCACCCCCTTCGTCGGCGTGGTTCCGGACTACGTCGACTACCGCCCCAACGACGCCGAGATCGCCGCGGTCTTCCAGGTGCCGCTGAGCTTCTTCCTGCAGGACCAGCGCGAGGTCACCCACCGCATCGACTACCTCGGACGCAGCTGGTACGTGCCTTGCTATCGTTTCGAGCAGTACAAGATCTGGGGGCTCACCGCGATCATGATCGTGCAGCTGGTCAACCTGGCCTTCGACGCCGGCATCGAGCTGCATCGCGCCCCCTCGTCATTCGTTCATCTGGGCTGAGGCCCGGTCTGGAGTTGTCATGAAGTACCGTCTCGGAGACGTTCGGGTCGATGCCCACCCGCAGAGCTGGATCGCGCCCAACGCCGCGGTCATCGGCCAGGTCCGCCTGGAAGCCGGGGCCAGCGTCTGGTTCAACGCCGTGCTGCGCGGCGACAACGGCGAG